>NZ_JBFODM010000030.1:0-74615 GCF_040908325.1 Aeromonas sp. R4-1 | reverse complement strand
GCTTGCGCGTAGTCTTCCCAGCACTGTGCTTTACGCAATCTGGCCAAGGGCGTCTTGGTCAGAACGGTGCTGGTGCGCAGACACAGTTTGCAACGGTAGCGGCGCAGCCCCCGACTCCATCCCCAAGGCGCCAGCTGGGTAACATCGGCCTGACAATGGGGGCAGCCACTGCATGCCGGTAACTGAGTATTGAGCGAGGTAATCGTGTGGGGTGCAGTGAGCTCCTGCTGAGCAACACGGCGCTGGCGCAGGGTTAACTGGGGAAAGAGAGACAGCAGGTGTTGAAAGGCTGGGGTATCCATGATGGTTGACCTCAAGGTGATGGCCTACTTCAAGATTAGCCTTTCAACACGTAATTGGGACAGAGCCAAAAAAAAGAGGGCCGTCTGGCCCTCTTCTGTATTCTGCTGGTGGCAGGCTCAAGCCGCGGCGGGCATCACTTTCACCCGCTCGATGCGCCGCTCGCTCACCTCGATCACCTCGAAGTTGAGCTGCTGCAGTTGCAACTGCTGACCCAGGGTGGGCAGGGTGCCGAAGTGGGAGAGCAGCATGCCCGCCAGGGTCACGTATTCATCGCTCTCGCTCACTAGTCCCTCGTGCTCCAGCACCTGCTCCACATGGTGGATGTTGGTGCTGCCGTTGATCAGCCACCCTTCGCCATCGCGCACGATATCTGGGGTTTCGTCCTCGTCCGGCAGCTCGCCGACGATGGCCTCCAGCAGGTCGTGGGTGGTGACCAGCCCCTGGATCACGCCAAACTCGTCGGAGACCAGAATAAGGCTCCCCTTGGCTTTGCGCAGCTCCGCCAGCAGGCGGATCACGTTGATGGTCTGCGGCACGATAATGGGGTCGTTCTGCTTGGCCAGTTCGCTCAAGGATTGCCCTTCGTTCAAGGCAAATAGCAGGTCGCGCGCCTTGACCACACCGATCACCTCGTCCAGATCCCCGTCACAGATGGGGAACAGGCTGTGGGGCTCGCGCTGCAACAGGGCGCGGATCTCGTCGCTGGAGTCGTTGATATCGATCCAGGCCATCTCCGAGCGCGGGGTCATGATGGTGCGAATGGAGCGCTCGGCCAGCGACAGCACGCCGGTCACCATATAGCGCTCCTCCTCGCCAAAGCTCACCGGCGCTACGGCCGGGGCATCCAGATCGTCATCCGGCTGATCCTGATAGGCCTTGCTGCCCATCAGCTTGAAGATGGCGGCTGTGGTGCGCTCGCGCAGCGGCTGTTTGGATTCGTGACGCATGGCGCTGCGCTGGGCCAGCTGGTTGAAAAACTCGATCAGCACCGAGAAGCCGATGGCCGCGTAGAGGTAGCCCTTCGGAATATGGAAACCGAACCCTTCCGCCACCAGGCTGAAGCCGATCATCAGCAGGAAGCTCAGACAGAGCACCACCACGGTGGGGTGGGCGTTGACGAAACGGGTCAGCGGTTTGGAGGCGAGCACCATCACCACCATGGCGATGGTCACGGCGGCCATCATCACGCCCAGGTGTTCCACCATGCCGACGGCGGTGATGATGGAGTCGAGCGAGAAGACCGCATCGAGCACCAGAATTTGGGCGATCACCACGCCGAAGCTGGCGTAGGCGCCGACCGGGCCGTCATCCTGGGGTTTGGCTTCCAGCCGCTCGTGCAGCTCGGAGGTGGCCTTGAACAGCAGGAACAGGCCGCCCCCCATCAGGATCAGGTCCCGACCGGAGAAGGGGTGATCCCACAGGTGCAAAATCGGGGTGGTCAGGGTGACCAGCCATGACATGACGCTCAGAAGTCCTAGTCGCATCAGCAGGGCCAGCGACAGGCCGATAATGCGCGCCTTGTCCCGTTGGGTGGGGGGCAGTTTTTTCACCAGGATGGCGATAAAGACCAGGTTGTCGATCCCCAGCACGATTTCCAGAATGATCAGGGTAAACAGACCAATCCAGATATGGGGATCCAGCAGCAATTCCATTGTATGACCTCAATAAAAACAGACAGAGCAGAGAGTGATCACGGCGCGCGATGGCCGCAGTAACAGCAAGGCAAAGGTGTTATTCAGAGGCGCTGATTAAGCAGAAAAAGATAGGCTTTGACAGAGAGAGACGAAGGGCAACTTCGGGGATTGTCCATGATGGGCAATAAAACCTCGGGTGAAAAATGAGCCCTGATAATAGCGGCTGGCGCCAATTTGGCAAGCGCAGCGTCAGCGCGGCGTGATGGGGTTGTGATGCGACAGGGGGAGGCGGCCGTGCCGCTCTCCCCCGTGCGGTCGTTACAACCAGCGCTTTTCGCGGGTGAAACAGACCGACAGCCAGGCATCCCCCAGGGTGTCGCCAAGGCGAGACCAGAGCTCCTGACGCAGGGCATCCTGACGTTCGACAGGCCACTCCTGACCCGGCGCCACCAGAATGTTCAATTCCAGATCGAAGCGACGACCGCTTTTGGCCAGATGGCTGTAGCACTCGATGCCGTGGCGCTGGCGCAGCGCTTCGACTTCGCTCTCGACCAGTTGGGAGACATCCCCTCTGGGGGCAATTTTCAGCACTTCCCGCAGGTTGCGGCCGAGCACCTTGATGGGAATGAGAGTTGCGCAGAGGGCCAGCAGCGAGACCAGCACCGGGTCTATGTAGCGGTTGTATTGGCCGTAGCCGATGGCATCAAGGCCAATGGCGACCACGAAACCGATAAGCAGGGTGGCGCTGAGCAGGGTATCCACCAGCCACTCCTTGGAGTCGACCCGCACCAGCTCGGAGTCTACCTGTTCGGCAACCTGGGCTTCGATGCGATAGATGATGGCGCAGAAGAAGGTGGAGACGGCGGCATAGATAAGGGCGTGGCCGAGATCGATCTCTCGTCCGCCATCCAGCAGGGTGGTGATGCCGCTATAGAGAGCGCCGAGGCAGAGCAGCAGAATAATGGCGCCATTGATGACGTTGGTGATGGGCTCGAAGTGGGCATAGCCGTACTGGAAGCGCGCATCGGAAGGGCGGGTAACGAGATAGGCGGTAACAAGACCGAGGCCCGTCATGCCCATGCTGAACAGGGTGAAGATACCATCGAGCATGATGGCGTTGGAACCGACGAAGAGGCCGTAGCCGATGCCGAAGATGGCAAAGGTGATACAACCGAACAGCGACAGGGTAAGCGCCTGTTTTTCGGTGGTGACCAGCGTACTGATAACATGGCTGTGGTGAGCCATAAAAGTCCTCCTTTCAAATGGTGAATATTGCCAAGCGCAAGCGGTTTTCTAGCTGATATACTGCCCGCTCACATGTGAGCGGACTGGCCTGACTGCCATTGACAGGCGGCTGGCCAGTCGTTGTCGCCGGCGTGCCGGCATCAAGCAAAGGATGGGAACAAGGATTCATGATCCCGAGACTCGATTACCAGGACAGTTTGTCACCCGCAACCCTGCAGTTTCTTGAGTTGCTAGAGCGCAGCGCATTTCGTGGTGATATCGAAAAGTCTTATGCAAGCCGGTTGGCGATGGCGACGGATAACAGCGTCTATCAGGTAGTACCTCAGGCGGTTCTCTATCCGCGCAGTGCGGACGACATAGCAGCAATGCTCAAGCTGGCCTCAGAGCCGGCGTTCGCCTCCTTGAGTTTTTTCCCTCGCGGTGGCGGTACCGGCACCAATGGTCAGTCATTGGGCGGCGGCATTATCGTCGATCTCTCCCGTTATATGAACCAGATCATGGAAATTAATCTGGAGGAGGGGTGGGTACGTGCCCAGGCCGGGGTGGTAAAAGACCAGCTCAACGCCTACTTGAAACCCCACGGTTACTTCTTCTCGCCTGATCTCTCCACCTCCAACCGCGCCACCTTAGGGGGCATGATCAACACAGATGCCTCGGGGCAGGGGTCTCTGGTCTACGGCAAAACCTCGGATCACGTGCTGGGGCTCAAAGCGGTGCTGGAGAATGGCGACATCATGGCGACCGAGCCGCTGACCGGTGAGCGACTGACCGACAAGCTGGCGCTGGAGAGTCGAGAAGGGGAGATCTATCGCACCCTCTATCGTATCGGCAAGGAGCGGCGCGCCGACATCGAGGCTACCTTCCCCAAGCTCAACCGCTTTCTGACCGGCTACGATCTCAAGCACCTCTATCAACCCGATACCGACACGCTGGATGTGAGCCGGGTGCTGTGCGGATCTGAAGGGTCTCTCGGCTTTATCACCGAAGCCAAACTCAACATCACCCCCATCCCGCGCTACCGCACCCTGGTCAACGTCAAGTACGACAGCTTCCCCTCCGCCCTGCGCAACGCCCCCTTTATGGTTGAGGCCCAAGCGCTGTCGGTGGAGACGGTGGACTCCCGGGTGCTCGGGCTGGCCCGCGCCGACATCATCTGGCATTCGGTGAAAGATCTTATTCAGGATGTGCCCGGCAAGGATCTGCAGGGACTCAACATCGTCGAGTTTGCCGATACCGACGAGGCGGAACACAAGACCAAGGTAGCGGAGCTCTGCCGCCGTATCGACGACCTGCTGGCCAAGGGTGAGGCGGGGATCATCGGCTATCAGGTGTGTGACCACCTGCCGAGTATCGAGACCATCTACGCCATGCGCAAGAAGTCGGTGGGGCTGCTTGGCAACGCCGAAGGGCGCAAGAAGCCGGTGGCGTTCACTGAAGATACCGCCGTGC
Organism: Aeromonas sp. R4-1; assembly: GCF_040908325.1. Taxonomy (NCBI): domain Bacteria; kingdom Pseudomonadati; phylum Pseudomonadota; class Gammaproteobacteria; order Aeromonadales; family Aeromonadaceae; genus Aeromonas; species Aeromonas sp. R4-1. The sequence goes on along the minus strand of NZ_JBFODM010000030.1, from coordinate 69,984 downwards.
CGCCCGAATCCCTGGCCGATTTCATCATGGAGTTTCGTGCCCTGCTGGATGCCCACGGCCTCGACTACGGCATGTTTGGCCACGTTGATGCCGGTGTGCTGCACGTGCGCCCGGCGCTGGATTTGTGCTATCCCGAGCAGGAGGTGCTGCTGCGCCGCATCTCCGATCAGGTGGTGGCCCTCACCGCCAAATATGGCGGCTTGATGTGGGGGGAGCACGGCAAGGGCTTTCGTTCCGAATACAGCCCCGCCTTCTTTGGCGAGCTGTGGGAAGAGCTGCAGCGGGTCAAGGGGGCGTTCGACCCGGGCAACCGCATCAACCCGGGCAAGATCTGTATCCCCTACGGTAGCGGCGCCGAGCTGGTGTCGGTGGATGGCCCCAAGCGCGGCAAGTATGACCGTCAGATCCCGCTCGCGGTGCGCACCAGCTACACCCGCGCCATGGATTGCAATGGCAATGGTCTGTGCTTCACCTTCGAGACCGACTCCCCCATGTGCCCCTCGGTCAAGATCAGCCGCGATCGCCGCCACTCCCCCAAGGGGCGGGCGGGTCTGATGCGTGAATGGTTGCGTCAGCTGGCGGAGCAGGGCTTCGATCCGCTGGCGGAAGAGGTGGCGCTGCAATCCGGTGGCGTACGCTTCAAACAGCTGGTGGACAAGGTGCGCAACAGCTGGGCCAAACAGCGCGGCGAGTATGACTTCTCCCACGAGGTGATGGAGGCGATGGCGGGCTGTCTGGCCTGCAAGGCGTGCACCAGCCAGTGCCCGATCAAGGTGGATGTGCCCGATTTTCGCGCCCGCTTTATGCAGCTCTATCACGGCCGCTACCTGCGTGCGCCGAAGGATTACTTCGTCGGCACCGTTGAAAGCTATGCGCCGCTGCTAGCCAAGGCGCCGAAGCTGGTCAACTTCTTCCTCGAAAAAGAGTGGGCCCAGAAGGCGACCGAGAAGAGTATCGGCATGGTCGATGTGCCGCTGCTCTCGGTGCCGACCCTGGCCGAGAGCCTGCATGACAACCGCGCCCGCTATTTTGATCTGCCGGGGTTGGAGCGGATGAGTGCCGAGCAGCGCAAGCAGGTGGTGCTGATCGTGCAGGATCCCTTCACCAGTTATTACGATGCCCCCGTGGTGCGCGACCTGGTGAAACTCGCCAGCAAGCTCGGTTTCCAGCCCTATCTGCTGCCCTTTAAACCCAACGGCAAGCCCCAGCATATCAAGGGGTTCCTGCGCGCCTTTGCCCGCACCGCCGCCAACAGCGCCCAGTTCCTCAACAAGGTGGCGGCGCTTGGCATTCCCATGGTGGGGCTGGATCCGGCCATGGTGCTCTGTTATCGCGACGAGTACGCCAAGGCGCTGGGGGCGGCTCGCGGTGATTTTCAGGTGTTGCTGCCACAGGAGTGGCTGCTCTCGCTGCCGGCAGATCAACTGCCTGCTAGCGCCAACAAGGCAAAGAGCGAGGAGGGGGGCGAGCCCTGGTATCTGTTTGCCCACTGCACCGAGAAGACAGCCAAGCCCTCCACTCACGGTGACTGGAGCACCCTGTTTGGCCGCTTCGGGGCCAGTTTGCAGCCGGTCTCTGTGGGGTGTTGCGGTATGGCGGGCACCTATGGTCACGATGTCAAACAGGTGGAGAACTCCAAGGGCATTTATGGGTTGAGCTGGGCTGACCCGCTCGCCCGTCTACCCAAAGCGCGCTGTCTGGCGACCGGCTATTCGTGCCGTAGTCAAGTCAAGCGGATGGAGGGGGAAAAGCTCAAACATCCATTGCAAGCCCTGCTGGAGCTGCTCTGATGCTGACGTTCCCCAAGCGGTTTCGGGTGCCGAAGGCCTATCGGCACCCGCGTTTCTTGCTGTTACCCACCACTCCCGCTCAGGCGGTGGTGGAGTTTGTCGCCATGTTGCGCGAGCGCGAGCAACTCCATCAGCTGTTTCGCCCGAACGATATCTGGCCCTCGGCCAACTTCAGCCTGAGCCAGCACGAAGGGGATCTGGAGTGGCAGCAGTCGGAGTTTCTGGCCAAGCGCTCCTTTGCCTATGGCCTCTGGAGCCCGGATCGGGAGCCGCAATTTTGGGGCGGGGTTTATCTCTACCCCTCGGTGTTGCCTGAGGTAGCGGTGGAGCTCTTCTTCTGGAAGGTGGCCGAGGCGCCCATCACGGATGAGGAGTTGGAGATTCAGCTGCGCGACTGGCTCGCCAGGGTGTGGCAGTGGCCAGAACCCCGTCTGCCGGGGCGAGAAGTGCCTTGGTCCGAGTGGCCCGGCGTTACCTACCCTTGGTGACATCCCGCTTAAGGGCATGATTGTGTAACACGCAGCGCCGGGTCGGTGCTGCGTTGTTACTACGTCACCCGGTAACCAACAACTCACATAACCGAACCATGTTGCCGATGGAGGGCGTTTCACTCATATCGGTACGCATTCATCGCTTTCATAAGGAGTCTGCTTGCAATGAGTCACGATATTGCGCCCATCTGGCGTAAACCCATGAGTCTGGAGGGGCTCAACGCCACCTCTCGCAACACCCTGATGGCCCATCTCGATATCGTCTACAGGGCTTTTGGCGCCGACTGGCTCGAAGCGACCATGCCGGTGGATCACCGTACGCACCAGCCCCTTGGCATGTTGCATGGTGGCGCATCCGTGGTGCTGGCGGAGACGCTTGGGTCGCTGGCGGCCAATATGGCGGTCGGGCCAGATAGCTACTGTGTGGGGCTGGAGGTAAATGCCAACCATCTGCGAGCCAAGCGGGAAGGGGTGGTGACCGGGCGTTGCACGCCACTCCATCTGGGGGCGACGACCCAGGTGTGGCAGATTGAAATTCGGGACGAACGTGAGCGTTTATTGTGCACCAGCCGACTGACCATGGCGGTGCTCAAACACAAGCGGGGCAAGGACTCCAGCGAGGAGTGATCTGCAATAACGCACTATGAGTGCAAAATAAGCAAGCCATACTCGTCAGATCCCTCTATAATTGCCAACGTCTTGAGAGGCTTATCACATTTTTCAAGACAGCAGAACAAAGTGGCGCTATAATCGCCGCCTTTTTGCTATTCCGCGGTGTTAGCCGCCTGCCTTAATCTGGAAGAATCTATGTCTGATACCGAACAACTGCCCCTTTTTAGTGAGCTTGGACTGGCCGCGCCTGTATTGAAAGCGCTGCAGGACGTGGGCTATGAGCGCCCGTCACCGATCCAGGCCGCAGCAATTCCCCACCTGATGGCGGGACACGATCTGCTGGGGCAGGCGCAAACCGGTACAGGGAAGACCGCTGCTTTTGCCTTGCCTCTGTTGTCTCGTCTGGAAGCTGGTAACCGCAACACCCAGATCCTGGTGCTGGCGCCTACCCGCGAACTGGCGCTGCAAGTGGCTGAAGCGTGCCAACGCTACGCCCACCACATGCCTGATTTCCACGTACTGCCCATCTACGGCGGTGCCTCCTACGAAACCCAGACCCGCGCCCTGCGTCGCGGTGCTCAGGTTGTCGTCGGTACTCCGGGCCGCGTGATGGACCTGATCCGTCGCAAGAACCTGGACCTCTCCGGCTTGAAAGCTCTGGTACTGGACGAAGCTGATGAAATGCTGCGTATGGGCTTCATCGACGACGTGGACTGGATCATGGAGCAGTGCCCGAGCACTCGTCAGGTTGCCCTGTTCTCTGCCACCATGCCGGAGCAGATCCGTCGCGTGGCCCAGAAGCACCTGAAGCAGCCCAAAGAGATCAAGATCGCCTCCAAGACTGCTACCGCAACCACTATTCGCCAGCGCTACTGGCAGGTAACCGGTCTGCACAAGCTGGACGCCATGACCCGTCTGCTGGAAGTGGAATCCTACGAAGCCCTGCTGGTATTCGTGCGTACCAAGAACGCTGCCGAAGAGCTGGCTGGCAAGCTGGCCGCCCGTGGTCACGCCTGTGAAGCGCTGCACGGTGACATCCCGCAGAAATTGCGTGAGCGTACCGTCGACAAACTGCGTCAGGGCCAGCTGGACATCCTGATCGCCACCGACGTTGTTGCCCGTGGTCTGGACGTTGAGCGCATCACTCACGTAGTGAACTACGACATTCCGTACGACACCGAATCTTACGTTCACCGTATCGGTCGTACCGGTCGTGCTGGTCGTAAAGGCGAAGCCATCCTGTTCGTCGCTCCACGCGAGCGTCGTATGCTGCGCGCCATCGAGCACGCAACCCGTCAGGCCATCGAGCCGATGAAGATGCCGAGCACCGAGGACATCAACCAGCATCGTCTGGCCAAGTTCAAGGAGCGCATCCGCGAAACCATGATGGGTGAAGAGCTCGAGATCTACCACAACCTGGTAAACGAGCTGATCGAAGAAGATTCTGCCGATCCGCTGGAGCTGGCTGCCGCACTGGCCAAGCTGGTACAGGGTGACCAACCACTGCTGCTGGATGACTCCATTCCGGACCCGCTGCTGAACGCTGGCAACGATCGTGGTGGCTTCGAGCGCCGTGACTTCAACGACCGTGGTGGTCGTGACTTCGGTGACCGTGGCGATCGTCCTGCCCGTCGCATGCCGTCCCTGGAGCCCCGTCCGCTCAAAGACAATCCGGACGTGGAGATGGAGCGCTATCGCGTAGACGTGGGTGCCCATCACGGTGTCAAGCCGGGCCAGATCGTGGGCGCCATCGCCAACGAAGCGAACATCGAGAGCCGCTTCATCGGCAACATCGACATCGCCGATGACTTCTCCACCGTCGATCTGCCGAAAGGCATGACCGCCGATGTACTGGAAGTGATCAAGAAAGCCCGTGTTTGCCAGCGTCCGCTGCAAATCACCCGCTACACCGAAGTGCCGGCCGGTGGCAACACCAGCAGCCGTCCGCCCCGTGGTGATCGTCCGTTCCGTGGCGACCGTCCTTTCAACAAGGATCGCCGTCCCCAGGGTGACCGTCCGTTCAACAAGAGCGGGGAGCGCCGTGAAGGTGGCTTCAACAAAGATCGCAAATTCGGTGGCAAGCGTCGCGAAAGTTGATTGCTGATCCCGTTATGAAGAAGGCCGCTCATTGAGCGGCCTTTTTTCTGCCTGCGGTTTACTCTGTGTTCTTACTGAACGCCAGATCGGCATAAGCCGTTACATGGGTGAGCGCATGATGGCCACTATTTGATAACTGGATGTCGGGGAAAGAGAGAATACCTTTTCTACTCGATAGGCGGTTGTGACGTGGTCGGGTATCATCCGCCGTTCTGCCATAGGTCTGGGCTGGCAGCCGTTTCTTTGTATTGGCAAGCGTTGGGACGTGTGCACTTGGGCGGATGGTTGGATGGGGAGTGACAGCATTGCGCCCGCTGACTCCGGCGGTCGCAAGGGGTGGCGACTAGGTGGCCGCTCAGAGGCTTTGTCTGGCTGGCAGCCATTATTCATATTGAGTGGGGTAATTGGTTGGCATCAATGAAGAAGGCGACCATCTGGTCGCCTTCTTGTTTTGCATTGTGATGTGCAGAGGTCGCAGCCCGAGGGGCTATCAGAGCACCATGGCGGCAATCCAGCCGAAGATCACCAGCGGGATGTTGTAGTGAATAAAGGTGGGCACCACGCTGTCCCAGATATGGTCGTGCTGGCCGTCGGCGTTAAGGCCTGAGGTGGGGCCCAGCGTCGAGTCGGAGGCCGGTGAACCCGCATCCCCCAGCGCGCCTGCGGTACCGACCAGTGCGATGATCGCCATTGGTGAGAAGCCGAGCTGCAGACAGAGCGGCACATAGATGGTGGCGATGATGGGCACGGTGGAGAAGGAAGAACCGATCCCCATGGTGATGAGCAGACCCACCAGCAGCATCAGGAAGGCGGCGATCCCCTTGTGCTGACCGATGCCGGAGGCGACCACCTGAACCAGAGAGTCGACCCCGTGGGTTGCCTTCATCACCGCGGCAAAACCGGCGGCGGAGATCATGATGAAGCCGATCAGCGACATCATCCGCACCCCTTGGGTGAAGGCATCCTGGCTTTCGCGAAACTTGATGACGCCGCCGCAGGTGAAGATGACAAAACCGGCCAGTGCACCCAGTACGATGCTGTTGGTCATCAGTTGCAGACCCAGCGCTACGCCAATGGCCAGCAGGGCCACCCAGATGTGGGTGAGGTTGAGTTCGACCGCTTCGGGCTCGGCATCCAGGATCTTGGCCAGATCGTACTGGCGCGGTTTGCGATAGCTGATGAATACCGCAATCAGCAGGCCCAGTACCATACCGGCGACCGGAATGGCCATCGCCAGCGGGATCTGGCTGGTGGTGATGGGCACGCCGTTATCGATCAGGTTCTTGGCCAGAATGTTGTTCAGGAAGATGCCGCCAAAGCCGACCGGCAGCACCATATAGGTAGCTGTCAGGCCAAAGGTGATGACACAGGCCACCTGACGACGGTCGATCTGCATCTGCGCCATCACATGCAGCAGCGGCGGGATCAGGATGGGAATAAAGGCGATGTGAACCGGGATCAGGTTCTGGGAGGAGATCGCCACGGCCAGCACGGAAGAGAGCAGCAGGGTTTTGACCCACATGATGCGGGTCGAGCTGGCATCCTTGCCCAGCTGGTTGATCACCTTGCGGGCCAGCAGGTCGGTGATCCCGGAGCGGGAGATGGCAACCGCAAAGGCGCCCAGCATGGCGTAGGAGAGAGCAATCTCGGCGCCACCGCCCAGGCCACCGCTGAAGGTGGTGAGGGTATCGGTCAACGACAGCCCACCGACCAGGCCGCCAGCAATGGCCCCCAGCGCCAGCGAGACCACCACATTGATCCGCAGCAGACTGAGCACCAGCATCAGCCCGACTGCGATAACAACTGGATTCATTTGATTTCCTTATAGTTTGTTATTGCTGTCTGTCATGTGAAGGGGAGTTAGTTTGCGAAAAATGTGACAAATGTCGAGAAAAAAATCAGTCAAACCCTGCATATCGCAGCAGCATGTGGCACAAGGTTGCTCAACATGAGGGTTTGTGACCTGTTTGTCTCCGTGCATCCCGTGCGCAGCGGTGGATAGTGACGTTGATAGCGATTTCCGGTGTGCCGTGCAATCAATCACTTCTCCAAAAAGCGAAGGCTGCCAGTGGCAGCCTTCATCCGTTTATTCTTGCCCCTCATCATCGGCAGGGGCATCGGTTGTGTCATCATCCGGATGCGCTGGCGGCCAACCCCCCATGCTCTTCCAGCGGTTAACGATATGACAGAACAGTTCTGTGGTGCGTTCGGTGTCATAGAGGGCCGAGTGCGCCTCTTTATTGTCAAACGGGATGCGGGCGCTCTGGCACGCTTTGGCTAGCACGGTCTGACCCAGCGCCAATCCGGAGAGGGCTGCGGTGTCGAAGGTCGCAAACGGGTGGAACGGATTGCGCTTGAGGCCAGCGCGCTCGGCGGCAGCCATCACGAAGCCGTGATCAAAGGTGGCGTTGTGGGCCACTATGATGGCGCGGCCGCAATCCTGCTCCTTCATCCCCTTGCGGATCCCCTTGAAGATCTCGGTCAGCGCCTCTTTTTCCGAGACAGCGCCACGCAACGGGTTGTAGGGGTCGATGCCGGTGAACTCCAGCGCGGCCTTTTCCAGGTTGGCCCCTTCGAAGGGCTCGACATGAAAGTGGAATACCTGATCGGGAACGAGCCAGCCCTGCTCATCCATTTTCAGGGTGTAAGCCGCGATTTCGAGCAGGGCATCGGTCTTGGCGTTGAACCCGGCTGTTTCAACATCGATGACGACGGGGTAAAAACCACGGAAACGGCCCTTGAGGGTATGAACTGCGTCGGTCATGGGATCTCGGTCGGGATAAAATGAGGCGGCATTATGGCAAAAAAGCGCTGGCTTGTCCTCCCATCCCACGCAGGATGCCGCGCCAAGATGGCGCACGATTCAATATCTGTGCAGCCACCAGCGGGCGGCAATTAGCGCCGTGAGCGTACCCAACAGGGCGCTGGCCAGCACATCCACCGGCCAGTGCATCCCCATTACCATGCGCGACAGACCAATCCCCAGCGCCCACAACGGCAGCAGCCAGGCGCCTGTGGGGGCTCGGGCCAGCCAGATAAGGCCAAAGAACTGGGCTAGGCTGATGGCGGCGATGCTGTGGCCGGAGGGGAAGGCGTAGTTTACCTCGGCCTGCCAGTGGTGGCCGAGCCATTCTGGCAGGGCCAGCAACTGGCTGGCGGCGTGAACCTGTTCACTGCGCACATCGATGCTACTGGCGTAGAAGCTCTTGATGGCCGGGATCAGCGCCTGACTCTCAAGCCAGAGCAGATAGGGTCTGGGCTCTTCGGTCAGGTGCTTGATCAGGCTCTTGAGCACCCAGTCGCTGGCAAGCAGGGCCGCCAGTGCACACCCCAGCGCAATGAAGGGAGCCAGCTCCAGTTTGAGTTTGTAGCGGGTCAGCAACAGCAAGAAGGCGCCACTGATCCCGATCCCGGGAATATCGACCATGCGGGTAAGGGCATATGACCACCATAGCCAGCCTGATTGCAGGGAGCCGGTCAGAAAAGGCTGCCAGGGCAGGGTGGCGAGCAGTAACAGGGGCAGGATCAACAGGGCAGTGAAGACAAGCACCTGGCTGCGGGTGAGTGAGGTGGTTGACGTTGGGAGCGACGAAGCGTGTGGCTGCATGGTAGGTATGGGCGATCGCGAAAAAAGAGGGGCATTGTGCCACCGTGATATGCTCGGACAAAGCCGAGCAGCACGTTTGTTACCTCTGCTTATACATTTGTGGCGACATCCTCTGTTTGAGCGGGCGGATGGGGTGGCTGCCGCACAATGTGGTCCCCTTTCGCGCCGGATTGCATCACAGGCTGAAATCTCGGGCGGCTTTGCGCTAGAATGGCGCCCCCGTGGCGGTTGTGACCAAAGAGAGCCCGATGAAGATAGTCGTTGATGAGAATATGCCCCATGCCGTGGAGCTGTTTGCCGAATTTGGCGAGGTGATCCCCTTGCCCGGACGGCAGATGCAGGCCCGCGATCTGCTGGATGCCGATGTGCTGCTGGTGCGTTCGGTCACCCGCGTCAACGGCGATTTGCTGGCGACCAGCCCCAAACTCGGGTTTGTCGGCACCGCCACCATAGGCACAGACCATGTGGACAAGGCCCTGCTGGCAAGCCGCAATATTCCCTTCTTCAGCGCCCCTGGTTGCAACAAGTATTCGGTGGGGGATTATGTGCTCTCAGCCCTGCTGGTGCTGGCGGAGCGCTATGAACTCGAGCTCTGGGCTATGACTTTGGCGGTGATTGGCGCGGGCAATACTGGCGAGTGTGTGGCGACCAAGGCCCAAGCGCTCGGCATGCGGGTGCTGCGCTGCGATCCACCCAAGGCGCGTAATACCCCCGATGCGGGCTTTGTCGATTATCAGACCGCTCTTGGTGCCGATATCGTCAGTTTCCACGTGCCCATTACCCGTGAAGGGCCGGATGCGACCTACCATCTGCTCGATGCCGAGCAGATTGCCGCGCGTCCTGCCGGGCAGATCCTGATCAACGCATCCCGTGGCGAGGTGTGGGATAACCGGGCCCTGCTGGCGCGCCAGTTGGGCGATGCGCCATTGCGACTGGTGATGGATGTGTGGGAGAACGAGCCCGAGCCACTGGCTGCGCTGGTGCCCCATACCGAGATTGCCACCCCCCATATAGCCGGTTACAGCCTGGAGGGGAAGGCCCGCGGTACCTGGATGCTCTACCAGGCGCTCTGCCAGCAGCTGGGACGCCAGCCTCGTCAGGATTTGAGTAAGCTCCTGCCAGCCCCCGATGTGCAGGCGGTGGTGCCGGGCCGCGCACCGGATCAGGCGTTGATCAAGCAGCTGGTGCATCTGGTCTATGACGTGCGCCGTGATGATGCCCGTTTCCGGGCCCGACTCGGCCTGCCCGGCAGCTTTGACGAGCAGCGCAAACACTATCCCGAGCGCCGTGAACTATCCTCCCTGCAGGTTGAGGGTGCGTTTGCCGACCAGGCGCTGGGCGAGCTGGGATTTGCGCTGTCACGCCCCTGAATCGGGGCCTAGGAGTTGGAAGATAACCGGAAGGGGTGAGCCGTACTGGCTACCTCGCCCCCATTTTTTTACTGAGCTGGCGCAGATACTACTGCGCTGGCTCAGCCATATCAGGCAGCGTCATCTCGCCGTGCGAGCGCCTGCCGACCATGGCGCCACCCGGCGCCATTGCAGCATTATCAGAGGAGAACAGAATGAGCCAGCAGTTTAACGTAGCGGTATTGGGTGCCAGCGGTGCCGTGGGTCAGGCGATGATCGAGATCCTGGAAGAGCGCGAATTTCCGGTAGCGACCCTCTATCCGCTGGCTTCCAGCCGTAGCGCCGGTGATACCGTGCGCTTTGGCGGCAAGAACCTCGAGATCCTCGATGTGGAGGAGTTTGACTGGAGCCAGGTGCAGATCGCACTCTTCTCCGCCGGTGCCGAGGTCTCTGCCAAGTGGGCGCCGATTGCTGCCGAACACGGCTGCATCGTCATCGACAACACCTCCTGCTTCCGTTACGACGAAGATATCCCGCTGGTGATCCCGGAAGTGAACCCGGATGCGCTGGCCGATTTTCGCAATCGCAACATCATCGCCAATCCCAACTGCTCGACCATCCAGATGCTGGTGGCCCTGAAGCCGCTGCACGACGAAGTGGGCATTGCCCGCATCAACGTGGCCACCTATCAATCCGTGTCAGGCTCCGGCAAAGAGGGGGTCAGCGAGCTGGCAGGTCAGACCGCTCATCTGCTCAACGGTCGTCCGGTGGAACCGACCCTCTATCCGCAACAGATCGCCTTTAACCTGATCCCGCAGATCGACAGCTTCACTGACAACGGCTACACCCGCGAAGAGATGAAGATGGTATGGGAAACCCAGAAGATCCTGGGCGATGCCAGCATTGCCGTGAATCCGACTTGCGTGCGGGTGCCGGTCTTCTACGGCCACGCCGAGGCGGTACACGTCGAACTGCACCAGCCGCTCGATGCCGAACAGGTCAAGGACCTGCTGCGCAATGCGCCGGGTGTGACCCTGTTTGATGACGAAGGGGACTATCCGACCCCGGTGCGTGACGCAACCGGCAAGGATGAGGTGCTGGTGGGCCGGGTACGCCAGGATATTTCTCACCCGAGTGGTATCAATATGTGGATCGTGGCCGATAACGTTCGTAAGGGCGCGGCAACCAACAGTGTACAGATTGCCGAGCTGCTGGTTCGCGACTATCTGTAAGGCTGGTCAGATGCCACAGATGCGCAGCAGGGAGTGCTGCGCATCCGGCCTGTGATCAAACCGGGGTGTGACCCATGCCGCACTCCGTCACTTCAAGATTCTGTTGCGATATCAACTGATTAAGTTTTTTCCTACACTCAGGGTCAAGTTGGGTGCTAAATGTGTCGGACTGCTGGCTTGCCAGGCGAGCCTGATTTATATTGAACCGACTGTTTTGGGGTAACTATCCAGATTTTTCAATGTGATAGGGCCGTCATACGAAGGAACGAATATGGGACATTCCCGCATAACATTGGCAACGCTACTCGCATTGGGTCTGCTGGGCACCGTCCAGGCTGAAGACTCGGCGCGGGAGCCTTTTTTTGTCGAGCTAAAAGGCCCTGACGAACCCGCACCTCCCGCCGTCAATTCCCAGCCGCTGGCGCAGCCGGTCGCCAGACCCGTGGCGCAACCGGTGCGTGCAACCGCCCAGCCGGTGGTACGTCAGGTCACTGCCAATGCCGGTAGCTATGGCCCTGTTCGTCCGACCGATACCCTCTGGAGCCTGGCGAGCAAATATCGCCCCTCCAATCGGGTCAGCGTCTACCAGACCATGGTGGCGATTTATGAGAAAAACCCCCGCAGTTTTGCCGATGGCAATATCAACCACATTCTGGTGGGTTCCCGCATTCTGCTGCCGACCGCGGCCGAGGCGAGCGTCATCACTGATGCACAGGCCCGCGCCAAGTTCCGCAGCGACAACGCCAGCTGGAAGGGGTTAAGCCCCAAATATCTGGCTGACAAGCAGGCCCATACCGCCAAGCCGGCTGCCGCCAAACCCGCGAAGGTTGAAGCCGCCAAGACCGAGCCGGTGAAGGCTGCGCCTGCGCCGCTACCAGTGGCGAAAGCCGCCCCCATTCCCGCCCCGGTGGTGGCTCCGCAACCGGCTGCTGAAACCAAAGAAGTGGCCAAGGTGAGCGAGCCTGCGCCGAAAGAGGCGGTAGCACCTGCTCCTCGCGCTGCAGAAGGCACCACCCCGGCGCCTCTGCCTTCCGATCTGGATAAACCGGTGGGCAAACCGGCTACCGAGATGGCGCTGGCACTGGAAGATGCCAATGCCCAGCTCGGCCAGGTGACCGAGATGAACCACAGGCTCAAGCTGCGTCTGCAATCCCTGACCGAAGAGGTGGAGACCCTCAAGGCCCAGCTGCAGGATCAGACGGCGCTGCAAAAAGAGATTGCCGAGCTCAAGGCGCAACCGGTCCCGCCGGTGGCAGCCGAGCCTGAGCCTGAGAAAAACTGGTTGATGGATCTGCTCTCCTCACCGCTCAACCTCGCCATGATCATCCTGCTGCCGGTGCTGCTGGTATTGGCGCTGGTGACCCTGTGGCTGCGTGCCCGGGCCCGCCGCGAACTGGAAGAGCAGGAGAAGAGCCTCTCCGAATCCACCGCCATGATGATGGATCAGGAGCAGAGCGAGTTTGATGATCTGCTGAGCGTCGATGTGACCGACAACGAGCCGGTGCGCCCTGTGCCGGATCTCAACACCCCGGATGGCTTTATGCCGATGGAGCCTGACGAGCCGGCCGCCAAGCCGGATGTCGATCTGGTGTTCAGCGACGAGGGCGAGATGGAGCTACAGGGCTTTGAGCCCGAGCGGATGGCGGCCCAGCCAGCCAGTCGTGACCCGGATCTGGTGCCGGATCTCGATCTCTCGCTGGATGAGCCCATTGCGCTGGCCAACGAGCCCGCCATGGATCTGGCCAGCGAGTTCAATCCCAAGCCCAAGGCCGCTGACGAGATCATGAGCGAAGAGGAGCTGCAGGCAGCCCTGTTTGCCGAGCTGGATGCGGATCTCTCCGCCGACCTCGAGCCCGATTTGAGCTCCATCGACAAAGTCGGTGCCGCTGACGACGATCTGGCCAGCTTCGATCTCGGCGATTTCGACAATGCCCTCGACGAGCCTGCTGCTGGCAAAGATGATAACGCTATTGATCTCAGTGCCGCAGAGGACGCTGACGAGAGTGCGGATGCCATGCTGGCCGAGCTCGGTCTTGAGCCTGTCAAGGCGAAGGAAGCCGAGCTGGATCTGGAATGGGATCCCAACGAGCTGGCGCTCTCTGATTTTGAAGATGCGTTCGCCGAGGTGGAATCACATCCGGCAGATGTTCAACCCCGTGAGCAGGCACAGGAGAGCGGCTACGTCGAGATCGACAAGCTGCTGGCCGAAGCGGATGCCACCGCGCCGGAGCAGGAGCCGTATCAGGGCTTCTCGCTGGATGTGGGGCTCGATGGCTTCCCCGAGGTGCTGCCGGAATCCACCGGGTTTGATGTGGATGCCGACGACGGCGGTGTGGGTGCCAAGCTGGATCTGGCCCGTGCCTACCTCGAGATTGACGACAAGGATAGCGCCCGCGAGCTGCTGCAAGAGGCAGCGGAGCAGGGCAGCGATCACCAGCGTGCCGAAGCCGAGAAGTTACTCAAGCGGTTGGGCTAAAGCATCTCCCATCACGGGATCAGCAAAACGGGGGCAGCCAGCAGGCTGCCCTCTTCTTTTGGCGATTTGCGATGGGGGATCATGGCCGCGCAGGCTGACCATCCAGGCCAATTGCGCGCGTGGTGGGACTTTTCGGGCTGAGCGCGTATAATCCGCCCCGTTTCTTTCACTGCGTTTTCACAACAAGACAAGTTTATCCATGCGAATTGCCCTAGGTATTGAATATGACGGCAGCCGGTATTTCGGCTGGCAGCGTCAGCGTGAAGTGATCAGCGTGCAGGCTGAACTGGAGACGGCGCTGAGCCGGATTGCCAACCACCCTGTCTCCATCCAGTGTGCCGGGCGCACCGATGCCGGTGTCCATGCGACCGGTCAGGTGATCCACTTCGATACCGAGGCGAACCGTGCCGAAGGGGCCTGGACCCTGGGGCTCAATTCCAACCTGCCGCCGGATATCGCCGTGCGCTGGGTCAAACAGGTGGACGAGAGCTTCCACGCCCGCTTCAGCGCCACCGCCCGTCGCTACCGCTATGTCATCTACAACCACAACTACCGGCCGGCGATCCTCGGCAGTGGCGTCAGCCACTACCACGAGACCATCGATGCCGAGTTGATGCACCAGGCGGGCCAGAGCCTGCTGGGGGAGCACGACTTCAGCACCTTCCGTGCCGTCGCCTGCCAATCCAACACCCCGTGGCGCAATGTGACCCATCTGTGTGTCAGCCGCTCCGGCCCCTACATCGTGCTCGACATCAAGGCCAACGCCTTCCTGCACCATATGGTGCGCAACATCACCGGCTCCCTGCTGCTGGTGGGGCAGGGGCTCAAACCGGTGGAGTGGATTGCCGAGGTGCTGGCTGCCAAGGATCGCAATCTGGCCGGGCCGACCGCTAAGGCCGGTGGCCTTTATTTGGTCGACGTGGATTACCCGGCCGAGTTTGCTCTACCGCAGTTGCCGCTCGGCCCGCTGTGGCTGCCGGACTCGGCACCGGGTACGACCAGTTTTTAGTAACTGCGCCCGAAAAATTGTGGTTTAATGACCCGTCATTTGTTGCCATCGAGCTATTAAGTCATTGAACAATCTAGGCTCGATGCGTTTTGTCAGGCACAAAAGCATTAAGGAATTCCATGAGCTGGCTTGAGAAGATTCTTCCCAAGAGCAAGATCACTGCGCCTCGTCGTCACAACATTCCGGAAGGGGTGTGGACCAAGTGCAGTGCTTGTGAACAGGTGCTCTACCGGGCAGAGTTGGAGCGCAACCTCGAAGTGTGCCCCAAGTGTGATCATCATATGCGCATCAGCGCCCGCGCCCGTCTCGAGAGCTTCCTCGACGAGCAGGGTCGTACCGAGATCGGTGCCGAGCTGGAGCCGCAGGATGTACTGAAATTCAAGGATTCCAAGCGCTACAAGGATCGTTTGTCTGCCGCTCAGAAAGAGACGGCGGAGAAAGATGCGCTGGTGGTGATGAAAGGGACCCTCAAAGGGGTACCGGTTGTCGCCTGTTCGTTCGAATTCTCCTTCATGGGTGGCTCCATGGCCTCCGTGGTCGGTGCCCGCTTTGTGCGCGCCGTCGAGGAGTGCATCAAGGAAGGCCGTGGTCTGGTTTGCTTCTCCGCCTCTGGTGGTGCCCGCATGCAGGAAGCCCTCTTCTCCCTGATGCAGATGGCCAAGACCAGTGCAGCGCTGGACCGACTCACCAAGGCGGGCCTGCCCTATATCTCCGTGCTGACCGACCCCACCATGGGTGGCGTCTCTGCCAGTCTGGCGATGCTGGGTGACATCAACGTGGGCGAGCCCAAGGCGCTGATCGGCTTTGCCGGCCCGCGCGTTATCGAGCAGACCGTGCGCGAGAAACTGCCGGAAGGCTTCCAGCGCTCCGAGTTCCTGCTGGAAAAGGGTGCCATCGATATCATCATCGATCGCCGTGAAATGCGTAACCGTCTGGCCAGCCTGCTCGCCAAAATGCTGAATACTCACGTCATCGAAGAGTGAAGATGAGTTCAAACATGCAACAATCCCAAAGCCGGTCGCTTGTCGACTGGCTTTCTTATTTGGAGCAGATCCATCCGGTCAATATCGACATGGGGCTGGATCGGGTCGGTGCTGTCGCCCGGCGTATGGGGCTTACCCAGCTGCCGTTCAAGGTGATCACGGTGGCGGGCACCAACGGCAAGGGCTCCAGCTGTGCCATGGCGGCCAGCATTCTGATGGCCGCAGGCTACAAGGTCGGCGTCTACTCCTCGCCCCATCTGTTGCGCTTTACCGAGCGGGTGCGGGTCAACGGGCAAGAGCTGGCCGACAGCGATCACTGCGCCGCCTTTGCCGAGGTGGAAGCCGCTCGCGGCGAGATTGCCCTTACCTTCTTCGAGTTCGCCACTCTGGCTGGTTTGTGGCTCTTCTGCCGCGCCGCCCCCGATGTGCTGCTGCTGGAAGTGGGGCTGGGCGGTCGACTCGACGCCACCAACGTGGTGGAGTCCGATGTGGCCATGATCACCTCCATTGCCCTCGATCACTGCGACTGGCTGGGTGATACCCGCGAAGCAGTGGCGGTGGAGAAGGCGGGGGTCTATCGCGCTGGCAAGTCCGCCATCAGCGGTGAGCCCAATCCGCCTGCGACTATCGCGAGCGAAGCACAGCGTCTTGGTGCCAACCTGCGTCAGGTCGGTATCGATTTTCGTGGCGATGAGCACGAGAGCGGTTGGGATTATCACGGCCTCAACCAGTGGCGGGATCTGCCAAAACCGGCGCTGCCGCTGATGAACGCGGTGACCGTGCTGGCGGCGCTGGAATCCCTCGGCTTGCCGCTGCCAGAGTCCGCCATTCGTGACGGGCTTGCCAATGCCCGGCTGGCTGGCCGGATGCAGCAGTTGCAAAGTGCGCCGCTGGTGATCGTCGATGTGGCACACAATCCTCATTCGGCGGCCTATCTGGCCGCGCAATTGCGCAAGATGCCCTGCACGGGTGTGCGCCGCGCCGTGGTCGGCATGCTCAAAGACAAGGACATGGCGGGATCCCTTGCCGAACTCGATGGTCTGATCGGCGAGTGGTATCTGGCCAGCCTCACCGGCCCGCGCGCCGCCACCGCTGCGCAGCTGGCTGCGGCGCTGGGGGAGGGCAAGGGCCCTGCCAGGGAGTTTGATGATGTCAGCGCCGCTTATCAGGCAGCGTTGGCCGCATCGAGTCCGGACGATATGGTCATTGTGTTTGGTTCGTTTTACACTGTCGCCGACATTCTGGCGGGTGTCGCCGTCTAGGCCACACCCCGGCTCCCTGGCCCTCGGGCGGGGAGCCAAATCGCATATTGAGTTACGTAAAGGTAGGATTCAACTTGGCCTCGAAGTTTCAAAACCGTCTGGTGGGCACCGTCATCCTGGTGGCCCTGGTTGTTATTTTCCTGCCGGACTTGCTGGATGGTCACAAGCTGGCACAAAAGGAGGAGGCCTTTGCCAAGATCCCGCTGCGCCCTGAGCTGGAGCCTGCCAAGCCTGCGCTGCAGGTCTCGGCAGCCAGCAGCCTGCCAGCCGATCATCTGGCCAGCCAGCAACAGGCCTCTGCGGCCCAGCAGTGGCAAGTGGAAGAGGTGGCTGACCCCATGACCCTCGCCAGTCAGGGCAACGGGGCGCAGCCGGCGACAACCCCTGCCGCACCGGCACCGGTTCAGCCGCAACAGAATGCTCAACCCAAGCCACAGCCCAAGCCGGAAGTGGTGGCCAAAAAACCGGTCGAACCGCCAAAGCCAGCACCCAAGCCGATGCCAGCCAAACCGGTTGAAGTTGCCAAGGCACCCACACCGACCAAGCCGCAGGCGGGTCAGATCAAGTCCCTCGACGATCTGATTGAAAGCAAGATGACCCAGCCGACCACTCCCGCGCCTGCTGCGGCACCGGCGCAGGGCAGCTGGATCCTTCAGCTTGGCGCCTTCAAGAACGTCGACAGCGTCAACGCGCTGGTGAGCAAGCTGCGGGCGGCGGGCTACTCTGCCCACACCTCGCCGCGCACACCGGTTCAGGGTCAGCTCAACCGGGTCTTTATCGGACCGGATGTATCCAAGGCCAAACTGCAGGGCATGCAGGGGCGGATCTCCCAGATGACCGGCCTCAGTGGCTCGGTGGTCTCTTACAATCCGTGACGGCTTGCCGTTGGCAATGGCCTTTTGAAACAAACACCGCGCCCCGTGCGCGGTGTTTTTTTATCTGGCTGTCGTGATTTTTAAGGTCGACGTCGTACAGGCCACCACCCGGTTGGGATTTTCGGGCAGTTGGGGTAGTCTGAGCCCTTCTGCTACTCACAGGAGTTCAAGATGATCCTCTCGACGACCCCCACGCTGGAAGGCAAAACCATTCGTGAATACCGCGGCATCGTGGTTGGCGAAGCCATTCTCGGCGCCAACATTTTCAAGGATCTCTTCGCCGGGATCCGCGACATCATCGGCGGCCGCTCTGGCGCCTATGAAAAAGAGCTGGCCCGTGCCCGCGAGATCGCCTTCGATGAGCTCAAAGAGCGTGCCGCCGCCCTTGGCGCCAATGCGGTGGTCGGAATCGATATCGACTACGAGGTGGTGGGGCAAAATGGCAGCATGCTGATGGTCAGCATCAGTGGCACCGCCGTGGTGGTCTGATCGGGCCTCCGCCTCTGCATGGGCAATGAGCCGATAACCGGGTTATCGGCTTTTTTATTGCCTGTCTGATACGTGGCGGCTGGCAGGGTTATCACTCAACCCATTGATTTTAAATATTTATATTTATTAATAATTCCCCTATCCGGTTTTATTTTTTTTAACTGGGTAGCCCGAGAGGGTCAAGCTAGAGTGCCGCCATCATGAACAACACCGCTCACGGACGAGGTTCTCTTCTCTTGAAGGCGTATCACTATGAATCAAAAACCTGCTCTGCTGACCCTTGTCATGTTGGCCATGACCGCCCATGCCGGCAGTGCCCTCGCGGCGCTGCCCAATTTCAGCGCCACTTGTCCCACCGATATCCGGGTCAAGTCGCAAGGGGGCAACGTCTTTATCAATGGCAAGAAGGCGACCCTGAAAACGCTGGCGCCCGCCGCCTATTCGGCCACAAACGGCAAGGTGGTCATCGGTATCACCTTCGATCTGCCCGCCAGCGAACCCACCCTGGATTACGTCATCAAGCATGATCGCCGGGCCCACGGCTTTTGCACCGTGCACGCCTGGTCGGCGGGCAAGGCAGCCGCACTGCCGATGGCCAAGGGGGACTCGCCCTATCAGGGCAAGTGGATCGCCAAGAACCGCGAGACAGGCGCCACGGTGGCCAATATTCAGGTGGATGGCAAGGAGCAGGTGTGGGTCAACGGAGTCAAGGTGAAGGCGAAACGGGCCGATGGTGCGCTGCAGTTTCGTCAGGGCACCATCCTCTACACCTTGCAGGGGGATCCGCGCATTCGCGATGAGAGCGACTGGAATGACAGCGATGTTCAGAATACCGGCCCCATCACTCTGGAGTAACAGACGCGCCGTGCCACGGCTTGGTCATTGATGCAAAAAACAGAGAGCGGCATGGCCGCTCTCTGTTTTGTTGTCTCTATTGGTTGATCGCCGTGGCGGGGTTAGATGCCGTGGATGGCGTTGGCTTCCCCATACCAGTCCAGCTTGTCGGCCAGAGTGACCACCGAGCCGATGATGATGAGACTCGGGCTCTTCACCTGACGGGCCAGTTCGGCCAACTGCCGCAGCTCGCCGCGCACCACCCGCTGACTGAGCTGGGTGCCTTGCTCCACCAGCGCCACCGGGGTGTGGCCGGGCATGCCGTGGGTTTGCAGCGCATCCTGAATGCGGGCGGCGTGGGCCAGCCCCATGTAGAAGACCAGGGTCTGGCGTGGGGCGACCAGCGCCGACCACTCCTGGGCGATATTGCCCTCCTTGTCGTGGCCGGTGATGAACTGCACCCGCTGGGCATGATCGCGGTGGGTAAGGGGAATGCCGCTGTAGGCGGCGCAGCCTGAGGCTGCCGTAATGCCCGGTACTACCGAGAAGGGGATGCCCGCCTCGGCCAGGGTCTCCAGCTCCTCACCGCCACGGCCAAAGATAAAGGGATCGCCTCCTTTGAGCCGCACCACCTGTTTGCCGAGGCGGGCCTGCTCAAGCAACAGCTGGTTGATCGCCTGCTGGGGCACGCAGTGGCGGCCCGCCTCCTTGCCGACAAAGATCCGCTCGGCATCCCGGCGCACAAGTGCCAGCACCTCCTGCGAGACCAGCCGGTCATAGACCACCACATCCGCCTGTTGCAGCTGTTGCAGACCGCTCAGGGTGAGCAGCCCCGCATCGCCGGGGCCGGCGCCCACCAGGGTGACGCTTCCCTTGCTCTGCGGTTGCTCATCGAGCAGCTCGTTGATGCTCTGTTCGGCAGCCTGTTGTTGGCCGCGGGCCAGCTGGCATGCCAGTCGCTCATGGCTAAAGAGCCGCTCCCAGAAACGGCGGCGAGCCAGCTTGTCCGGTATGGCCTTGACCCGCTTGCGCAGCTTGCCCGCCAGCACCGCGAGCTGGCCGAGGTGCTGCGGCAACATGCCTTCGAGCTTTTCCCGCAGCTGGCGGCTCAGCACCGGCGCCGAACCTGCGCTGGAGATGGCCACCATCAGCGGCGAGCGGTCGATGATGGCGGGCATGATGGCGCTGCAGTGGGCCGGAGAGTCCACCACGTTGCAGAAGATCTGGCGCCGATTCGCTTCGTTGAATACCTGCTGGTTGACCTCGGGCTGGTTGGTGGCGGCGATCACCAGCCATTTGCCATCGAGCAGCTCGGGGTGAAAGTCGGCAGCGCAGACGGTCAGCAGTCCCTGCTCGGCCCAGCTCATCAGCTGGGGTTCGAGATGGGGGGCATTGATGGTCACCCGGGCTTTGGCATCGAGCAGCAGGCGCGCCTTGCGCACCGCGACTTCGCCACCACCGACGATAAGCACCGGCTTGTGTTGCAGCTGACAGAAGAGAGGGAGAAAGTCCATAACGGGCTCCGGATGCGGGTCCGGCAGCAGCGGGCTGCGCAGGACGAAAAGAGGAGAAGGCGTTGTAACGCAGTGAGAGGAAAAAGGGGGAAGCGTGATCCACGCCCGGGCCAACGACAGATCCCCACCGGTGTCGGCCACTTGATCACGCTTCCCCAAACGAGGTTTTTCCTATTGCACCGCTTTGACGTGCATGTTGGCGACGTACTGATCTTCGGCCCAGAAGATGCGGTCAGCGACCATGGCTTCCGGGTTGAGGGTGACGCCGCGCAGCACCCGCTCCTTGAACTTGTGATAACCGGCCCGGTCGATGAGATGGCCCATGTGCAGGTAGATGGGCTTGCCATCCAGCATCTCGGCTTCGAACTCGAACAGGTTCTTGATCACCGCATGCAGCACCTCTTCGGTCACCCAGTTGAGGAACAGCTTGCCGGTACGAGGAGTCTTCTTGCTGGTGCGCCCCCCCAGCTTGACCATGTAGAGCTGCTTGGGATCCCGCTGCCAGGCCAGGGTCGGGCAGGCCAGCACGCACTCGCCACAGCCGATGCACTTGCTCTCCTCTTTGACCGCCTTGCCATGCTTGATGGCGAGGCAATCCACCGCGTGGTGGCTACATGCCTTGACGCAGGCGCCGCAGCCGATGCAGCGCTCGGCATTGAAGTGGATTTTGGCGATGCCGAGGATGCCGAAGTCGGCCATGTTGGCCTTGGCGCAGTCGTTTGGACAGCCGGCGATCACCATCTTGAGGTGATAGGGGTTGGGGTAGAGGTGCTTCTCCATCCGCTGGGCCAGCCTGGTGCAGTCGATATTGCCCTTCTGGCAGATGGTGTTGCCCTGACAGGCGACGATGTTGCGCCCGCCGATGGTCTGGTAACCGGCTGTGGTGTCCTCTACCTCGATGCCGCAGGTCTCCACCTCGATCTCCTTGATAAAGGGTTCGAGGGCGGCGTTGACCTTGTCCATGTCCTGATACTTGATGCCAGGCATCGCCAGCTTCTGGCGGGTGGTGAGGTGGATCAGGCCGTTGCCGTACTGTTCGGCGATCTGCTGGGCCACCGCCAGCAGGTGGGCGGGCATGATCCCGCCGGGAATGCGTACGCTGATCATCGCTTCGCCGCGCACCTTGGAGAGGCGGTATTCGTTCTTGGCGCGGGCCTTGATGATGTCGATATCGAGACTCATGGTGTTCTCCCTCAGTCGATCAGATGCTGGGCCTGGTCAAAACGAAAGACCGGTCCATCCACGCAGATATAGGTGTCGCCCATCCGGCAGTGGCCACACTTGCCCACGGCGCAGGCCATGCGGCGTTCGTAGTCGACCCAGATGCGATCCTTGGGGATGCCCCGTTCTAGGAAGGCGAGCACCACGAAGCGGATCATGATGGGGGGGCCGACCACGATCACCTGGATATCCTCCTTGTCAGCGAGATCCAGCTGGTCGATGTAGTCGGTGACCCGCCCGATGCGAAACTGCTCGCTCTCCTTGCCCTCATCCAGGGTGACGATAAGGTTCTGCTGCTCGGCCCAGAGCGGCATCTCGTGGCGATAGAGCACCGCCTGCTCGTTCTTGAAGCCGAGGATCATGTCGAGTGACTTCACCTCTTCCGGATGTTTGCTGAAGCGGCGCAGCAGCCCCTTGACCGGCGCGACGCCGGTACCGCCCGCCACCACGATGAGGTGCTGGTTGCGGTAGGTTTCCAGCGGGTAGCCATTGCCGTGGACGCCGCGCATCCACACCTTGTCGCCCACATCGAGGGCAAACAGCGCATCGGTCACCTTGCCGACCTTGCGGATCAACAGATCCACATAGCCATCGCCATAGTCGGAGACCGAGATGGGCGCTTCGCCGACGGTGGGCAGGGAGATCTCCACAAACTGGCCGTAGTGGACATCAAAGTCGCGGGAGACCCGAAAGTTCCACTCCAGCTCGGTGTGACGCTCGATGGCCAGAATGGTGTAGGCCTTGGGCAGCAGGCGGTTTTCGACTGCTTCCTGCTGCGGTTCTGCTGTTGCGGTTTGCTGGCACTGGCACATATCAGTTCGCCCCCTGCGCGTTGTCGGCTGCGATGGTCTGTTCGACCACATCGGTCATCTTGTTGATGATGTTGCTAAAGGAGATGTAGTGAGGGCAGCGATCGTCGCAGCGGCCGCAGCCGACGCACATGTGCTCCTCTCCCTGACGGGCCTTGTAGTCGTTGACCTTGTGCAGGGCGCGATAACGCAGGCGCTCGCCATGTTTGGCGCGAAAACCGTGGCCACCGGCCATGTCGCTGAAGCCATCCACCATGCAGCTGGCCCATTGGCGACGGCGCTCACCCTGCTGGGGATTCTCCGCATAGGTGAGGTCGTGCACGCTATAGCAGCTGCAGGTCGGGCAGGAGGTGGTACAGCGGCCGCAACCGATGCAGCGGCTGTCGTACTCGGCCCAGACCGGATGGGCGGTGAGGATCTGGCGGATCCGCTGGGGGTCGTCACAGACGCTGTCCGGGGTGCGTACCTTGACCGGGTTGCTCTGGACAAATTCCGGGGTGAAGTCGTCGGATTCACCCAGTTCGGCAAAGTAGCCGAGCAGCTCGGGATCCTTCACCTCAATACGGGCACCCTCATCGCTCAGACGAATGGCGGCGGCGTAGTCCTGGGTCTCGTTGCTGCCCATGGAGACGCAGAAGCAGTTCTCGAAGCTCTCGCGGCACTCCAGCAGCACCAGCTTGAGCTTGCTGCGCAGTCTGGCGTAGTAGACGTCGCTGTTCTGGCCATTTTTCAGGTAGACCTGATCCAGCCTGCGCAGGGCGTGGATATCGCAGCTGCGCAAGAACAGCAGGGTGGGCTTGGCCTCCACCTTTGATTCACGCAGCTCCAGATTGTCGAAGTGGAACAGGGTCTGGGTGATGGGGAGCACCACCTCTTTCGGGGAGAAGTGGGACTTCTCCTGCCACACCAGATCGGCCGGATGGCGGATGCTGTGGTAGGTGACGTTGTCGGTGTCGGAGAAGCGGCCGCCCCGATATTCGGCCGCGGGCGCCATGATCCGGTAATCGGGCAGCAGCCGCTCGAACAGCTGCGCCAGCGCGGGCTGGGTGAGAAGAAACGACATAAATAAACACCTTGTATGAGGGTGAGATGCCCTGGCATAGGGATGAGGAGCGGGCCGGTCAGGATGTCTGGCATCGGTTCTGGCCGCGCTTGCCTCGCCACGGTCTGTTTTTATGACTCATGTTGCTCAACTGACCCGATTGTTATTGTGTTGGCGGCGCGTGCGTCGCGGCAGGTCGGGTCATGCCTGTAAAATCCTTATCAATTGAGCAGGGCGGCCTGATAGCCTGCGCACTTGCCCATCACGTATCCCATCTCCAGCTTGTTGATATCGCGGGTGAAACGGGAGACGGGGAAGTAGTCGGCCGGGGCGATCACCTCGATCTGGCAGTCCTCCGGCGGATTGGCGATAAAATCGAGCGCCTCGTTGTAGCTGCGATCCCGCTGCTCCAGCGCCTGTGCCAGCGCGGGGCGGGTCTTGAGCAGGGTGCGGATCATCCAGGGGAAGGGCATCGGCTTGAGCCGATAGCCAAGGGGCTCGGAGAGGATCACCGTCAGGTGACGGGCACCGCGGCGGTAGGCCTCGATCACCGGGATGGAGTCGGCCACCCCGCCATCTGTCATCGGTACCCCGTGCACCTCCGGGTATTCGTGGGAGGCGAGGGGAATGGCGCAGCTGGCGGGCAGCACCTCGTTCATGTTCTCCGGCTTGACCCGGATGTACTCCGCCTTGCCGGTCAGGGTATTGGTCACCACCGCATAGAAGGGGATACCGGTCTCCCGGTAGGCGTGAATGTCGAGGGGATACTTGCGGCAGCTGGTGTTCCACAGCCAGTGGATATCCACCAGATTGCCCCCCTTGGCAAAGCGCAGGGGATCCATAAATTGCTGGCTGCACGCCAGTTTGGTCAGGATCTCGTGGCTGCGGCCATGCTGGCTGGCGAGATAAGCCAGCAAGTTGGTGGCCCCCGCCGAGACGCCGATGGCGAAGTCAAAGGGGCGATAGTCATGCTCGATAAACGCATCCAGCACGCCGCTGGCAAATATGCCGCGCATGGCGCCGCCTTCTACAACCAATGCAGTGGGGGATGCGGTTTTGTTCATGACAGGCACCTCATCGATAAGTCGGAGAGAACACGTTCGGGCTGTCAGGCCGACCGTTCTGATTGCCAACCGGGGCTGGCCATCGCAATGAGGTCATTCTAAGAAGGTCGTGTCGTTTAGAATATCCGTTAATAATGAATTAAGCGTTTCGTATTTCTAAACAAAAGAGGTGAAACTCGTTGTACTAACAGGGGTTTTGTAGGAGTCTCAAAGGTTCTGTGATGGCTGGATATTGGCAAGGATGAGCAATTTATGACGTTACTGGTTCCCCCGCTGCTTAAACGTGGCGATACCATCGCTTTTTTCTCCCCCTCCAGTGCAGCGACCGCCTGGGCCCCCAACCGTTTTGCCCGTGCCAGGGCGTTTCTTGAAGGGCAGGGTTTCAAACTCAAGGCCGGTAGCCTGACCGGCCAGCAGGATCACTGGCGTTCCGGCTCGATTGCTGCTCGGGCCGAAGAGCTCAACGCCCTTATTCGCGACCCCGAAGTGCGCTGCATCATGTCGGTGATTGGCGGCAGCAACTCCAACTCCCTGCTGCCCTACCTCGACTTTGAGGCGCTGAGGCGCGATCCCAAGATCATCGTTGGCTACTCCGATGTGACGGCGCTGCTGCTCGGCATCCATGCCCAAATTGGCCTGGTTACCTTTTATGGCCCGGCGCTGGTGGCCTCCTTTGGCGAGTTGCCGCCGCTGGTGGATGAGACGCTGGCCAGTTTTTTACAGATTGTGCTGGCCGACGAAGCTGGCGTCCCCTGCACGTTGCCCACCCCGGCAAAGTGGAGCGATGAACGGCTGGACTGGGAGAACCAGACCCGGGCCAAGCAGTGCCAGCCCAATCGGCTGATCTCGGTCGGCTCAGGCCGGGTTGAGGGACGGCTGATTGGCGGCAACCTCAACACCATGGCGGGGATCTGGGGCTCCCCCTATATGCCCGTCATCGAGCGTGGTGACATTTTGCTGCTGGAGGACAGCCTGAAATCTGCCGAGACGGTGGAGCGCTCCTTTGCCCACCTCAAGCTGTGCGGGGTGTTTGATCGGATCGGCGCGCTTATCCTCGGCAAGCATGAGCTGTTCAACGCTCAGGGGAGCGGCAAGCGCCCACTCGATATCCTGCTGGAGGTGGTGGGGGAGCCGAGCTTCCCCATTCTGGCGGAGTTTGACTGCGCCCATACCCACCCCATGCTGACGTTGCCGCTGGGCATCGAGGTGGCACTCGATCTCGACCGCCAGCAGCTCACCTTGCTGGAGCCCTGGTGGCGAGCAGAATGAGGGCGAAATGAATGTCCAACAACAAGGCCGCGGATGCGGCCTTGTCTGTTTTTGTGGGGAGGGATCAGGGCAGGGCATCGGGCCGGAAGCTGGCGCGGATCTGCGGCACCAGGCTTGATGGGTCGAACCCTTTTTCCTCGCCCAACACCGGATGAAGCAGGGGTTTTTCTTCGATGGGGGTGATATCCCCCGCCAGCAGCTGGCGGGTGGCCTGACCCATCTGGTAGAGCTGGCGCACCGGCGCAAACTGGGTCGCCAGATTGAGGGGATCATCTGCGCGGGTGAAGGCCATCATGGGGATCTGGTAGGTGGCATCGCGGGCCGGCTTGTCACCGTGAATGCCCTTGCCGGCAGACATCAAAAACGGCTGGTGATCGCCAAAGGCCACCACCAGATAGCGCTTGCCCGACTGGTCTAGGGTCTTGAGCAGCCGCTCCAGCGAGGCCATGGCATCCACCACCCCGGTGTAATAGGTGTTGAGCAGCTGGGTGTCACTCTCGCTCTGGTTCGGGCAGGCGCCGCTGCGCTCCTGCCCCTGATAGCGGGGGCCATCGAAGGGGCCGTGCCCCTGCATGGTGACCGCATAGGCAAACAGCGGTTTGTCATCCTGTTCGCTGCGCTTGAGCAGGTGGTCGATGAGCGCATCATCGGAGATATAGAGCCCCTTGTGCTCAAGGGTGGTGAAGCGGGTGTCGAACCAGCGCTCCTCATAGCCGAGCGCCGGGATTGCCTTGGCGCGGCCCCAGAATTTTTCCACATAGGGGTGGGCGAACAGGGTCTGGTAGCCGCTCTGTCTGGCGCTCTGGGCCAACCCCGGCACCTGCTGCGAGAGGTAGTAGTAGGGCACCACCCCCTGCTTGAGCAAGCCCACCGGCAGGCCGGTGTTCATCTCGAACTCCGCCAGCACCGTCATGCCGCCGGTGGTGGGGGAGTGGATGGTCTTTTGCCACTGCTGCACGCTGGCGGGCAGGGAGAGGGTGGGAGCCGGGGCGCAGATCCGCCCCTTCCAGTCGAGCCAGAGCGACTCATATTGCAGCACGATCACCAGATCCCAGCGCGGCGCTATGCCCTGGGGCGGATAGCTCAGCTGCGGGGTCAGCTCGTTGATCTGCAAGGGGTAGCGAAACACGCTGCCGCTTTGCAGCATCTCGTCCACCAGATTGAACAGATAGAGGCCGGGGCCGGAGCGGATGATGTCCCTGTGGTAGTTGACCGCCCGATCCACGTAGCGAATGTTGGCCCCCAGCAGCTTGTTGCCGGTCTGGGTGGCAAAGACGCACAGGGCAAAGAAGGCGACGGTGGCAGCGGCTGTGCGCAGCACCCAGCGTGACAGGGCAAAGCGCCAGCAGAGAAACAGTGCCAGCAACACGGTGAAGATGGGCAGGATGGGGTGCTGGTCGAGCAGGATCCGCAGCAGCGCCAGCAGGTTGCCAAAATCGTCCCCGCCGAGCGGCACGCCGTAGATGGCGATCTTCATAAAGTTGGCCAGCAGACCTATGCCAGACAGCGCGGTAAAGACCAGCCCCATATAGAGGTTGAAGCCCGCCAGCGCGCAGAGGCTCCAGCCCAGCACCATGCTGCCCCAGGCCAGATAGTAGTGCTCCGGCCGAAAGCCTGACCAGAGCAGAAACTCCCCCAGCTTGAACACCACGAAGCCGTGCAGCAGCACGAAGGTGAGGTTGCCCAGCAGCAGGCTGCCGATGATCCGCCAGCGCAGGCTGCGGCGCAGCTTTGGCAGCACCGTCTTGAGCACGGCGGCGCTCAGGGCCAGTACCAGCGTCAGGCTCACCACCAGATAGGTGAGGTTGA
Source organism: Aeromonas sp. R4-1 (assembly GCF_040908325.1). NCBI lineage: Bacteria > Pseudomonadati > Pseudomonadota > Gammaproteobacteria > Aeromonadales > Aeromonadaceae > Aeromonas > Aeromonas sp. R4-1. Next base: position 42,150 of record NZ_JBFODM010000030.1, on the reverse strand, counting down.
AGCCCTGCTCCGGCAGGGTTTGCAGGATCTGGCTGAAATCGCCGCTCTCGGGGCGATCCTTGAGCAGCAGACCGATGCGCAGCTGATAACGGCTGGCCAGCGCATCGTCCGGGGCGCGCAGGGTGCTGTTGAGATCCAGAGTACAGCGGTGATTGCGGCACACCTGACGCTTATCCACCGCTTGACTGAGCTGGTCGATCCGCTCCCCCTTGTCGTTGAGCAGCTCTACCCGCACCTTGTCCCCCGCTTGCAGCGGCCCCCGCAACTGCCACTGACTGCGCACCACCAGATAGAGGCCGCGGCTGTCGCTTTTATAGAGCAGGGCGTGGCGGGTGAGGGTGGCCAGCGGATTGTCGGCGGGGCCCAACACCAGAGGTTGGGCACGGCCCAGCCAACTGCCGGGATTGATCAGCGGCAACAACAGGGTCAGCAGCAGCAATCCACCCAGCAGGGCAAGCAGCAGAGAGGGCAGACTCAGGACGCGGGGGCGGCCTGAGGAGGGGCGATTCATATAAGCTCATCCTTTGAGCGAGTGAGGGAGAGATCGTTCATCCGCATAGAGTTTGACCCGATGGTGCGGGCCTTGTTTCAGCTTGTCAATTTAATGACCACTTAATGAATATTTGGTTACAGCTCAACCTTGCAAATTGTGATCCCGATCGAGGGGTTGTTCGGAATATGTGATGAAAGCGTCATCATGGGGTTTTGCCACTGGCTTGGGAGGGATCTGCTGTTTAGTCTCTCGATAGCGACTGGAGGTACATGTATGAATCCCAAAGTGATGGCACGTCAGGCCAGATTGCTGCGCATGCTGGAGAGCAAGGAAGAGATCCGGATCGGACGCGAGCGCGACTGCCCGCTGCCGCTGGCCCAACTGGTCAAGCTGAAGGATAGCCATCCGGCTGTGGTCAAGGTATACCGCCACGGTCTCACCGCCGAGGTGTTTCACCTCAAGGTGGAGGGGCATCACTGGTGCCTCAAGCGGCGCCGTCAGGATTCGCTGGTGGCCAACCTCGATGGCAAGACCGCCTTTCTGACCGAGCTGGAGCGGCGGCGCGAAATCGAGGCGCTGCGCGAGCTGCACCCTACCGTCCTCTCCCACGTGGTCTGCACCAGCTTCGGCTCGGCGCGGGCCGGGGTACTGGTCTCCCCCTGGTTGCGGGGTGTGCCGGTCCATCAGCTCAACGAACGCAATCTGGCCCAAATGCTGGAGGTGCAGGGGGAGCTGGCCCGCTGGGGCTGGTTTGACTGGGACCCGAGCCCGGGCAACCTGCTCGATGACGGCGAGCAGATCTGCGTGTTCGACTTTGGCTATATGTGGACCTTCGATCCCCGCTTTGAATACAACTCCAATGGTCTGGTCGACCCGCAGTTCCATGTGCCGGAGCGACTGGAGACCCGCACTCTCTCGGGGCTTTGGCTCGATGAGGCCGATCCTCTGCCGCAATTTCGCTACTGGCGTGAACTCTGCCTCAAGTGGGTCAAACGGGAGATCCACCACCTGATCCGCGAAGGGGCCAGCGCGCCCGTGCTGGCCCGTCTGCACGCCCTGCAAGGGGAGTGGAGCGCCGCGCTGGCGAGCGACGAGGCGCTGGTCGCCAACTGGTGGCGGGACATGTATCGCAGCCACCGGCTCGATGTGGCCGATGATCTGAGCGGCCAGAGCTGCGGCCCGCTCACCCTGCGTCGCCTCGACTGGTTGATGCAGGCGGTGACGGATCACTATCCGCTGCTGGTGGACAATCTCTCGCCTCAGGAGACGGAGCTCGGCCAGACCGGGCTGCTGGCCCGCTTGCAGCAGCTGCGCCGCGAAGCCGTGGCCTGCCAGCTGCCTGCCACCAGCCTTGCCTGAGCCAACACATCTGCGGAATAAAAATGAACAGGGCGCCTTGCTGGCGCCCTGTTGCATGGTCTGGTTTACCTCGCGGTGAGGGTCAGTCCAGCAGCTCCTGATGGAGGCGGTTGACGATATTGCCCGCCTCGCTTTCCTTGACCAGGAAGCAGAGGTTGTGGGCGCTGGCGCCGTAGCAGATCATCCGGATGTTGTGCTCGCGCAGGGCGTCAAAGACCTGACTGCCCACCCCGTTCACTTCGCTCATCCGGTTGCCGATGAGCGCCACCAGTGCCAGACCGGTTTCCACCTCCACCTTGCAAAGCTGGCCCAGCTCGGCCAGTACCTTGTCGCTCAGGATCGGTTCGCCGTTGCTCTGGCTGCCGGTGTGATCCAGCGTCAGTGACACGCTCACTTCCGAGGTAGTGATGAGATCGACCGAGATGCGGTGACGGGCCAGAATGCCGAACACTTCGGCCAGAAAGCCGTAGGCGTGGAACATGTTGAGGCTGTGCAGGGTCACCAGCACCTGCTGGCGGCGCAGGGCGACGGCGCGAAACAGCGGGCTTGAATCTGTGCTGGCGCGGATCCAGGTACCACCGGCGGCGGGGTCCTTGGCGGAGCCGACAAACACCGGAATATTCTGGCGCACCGCCGGTTGCAGGGTGGCGGGGTGCAGCACCTTGGCGCCGAAGGTGGCCATCTCGGCCGCTTCGACAAAGCTGATTTCCGGGATCGGGCGGGCGCGGGTGACGAGGCGCGGATCCGTGGTGTAGATGCCGGGCACATCGGTCCAGATCTCGATACTGGCGGCATCGAGTGCTTCGGCGAGCAGGGCCGCGCTGTAGTCAGAGCCGCCGCGCCCCAGCGTGGTGGTGCGCCCATCGCCATCGGCACCGATAAAGCCCTGGGTGATGATGAGGCTGTCGCCAAGCTGCGGGCCCAGCGTCTGCTGGCAGAGGGTTCGGGTGGTGGCCAGATCGACGGTGGCCTTGCCAAAGCGGCTGTCGGTGCGCATCAGCTGGCGCACATCCTGCCAGTGGGCCTTGACGCCGCGCTGGCGCAGCAGCTCGGTAAAGAGGCGGGTAGACATCAGCTCGCCGCAGGCGATGAGGCGATCGGCCAGCTCCGCATCGGTATGTTGGTGGGCTTGCTGGGCCATGAGGCGAATTTCGTCCAGCTGGCCATGAATGAGGGCGCTCACATCAACGGGGTTGCCGAGATCGGCCAGAATGGCCTGCTGGATCCCGGCCAGTTTGGCCAGCTGCTCGTCGCGGCCCGCCTCGTCCAGCTCCCCTTGTGCCAGGGCGACCAGCAGGTTGGTGACACCGGCGCTGGCACTCAGTACCACCACCCGGGTGGCGGGATTGTCCAGCACGATGTCGGCGCAGTGATTCATGGCCGGGAAGTTGGCGACACTGGTTCCGCCAAACTTGGCGACATTGATCGGGCTCATTGCTTACTCCTGTCTTATTTTAAGATTCCGGTTCCATCGGGCAAAAAAGAGAGGAGGAGGCTGAAAATGGCAGGAATGAACGAAGCTATCCCGGCCAGAAGCACTCCACCTGCAGAGCCCATCCCGTACCGCCCCTGACAGGGCGCGGTGGGGGATGATCACTACCGATGACAACCCGGGGGATTCAGCCCCCGCAGCCGACGTTGAGGTCACCAGTCTCCTCACTCGTCTCGGCGCTGCTCCCCCTGACCCAAGTTCACCGGACGCTGGCGTCCTCCCTTGGGCTGCCTGGGCAGCGCTCCTCTTCTGGCTCCACCAGGGCGGTGGAGTGCATTTAGAAATACCCTGCGTTGGATTGCACTGTCAATCGAGTTTGTGAAAAAGTTCAAATTGTCGGCTAACTCAACGCAGAATCAATGGCTTAGGCAATGGTCTTTGACAAAACCTTGGAACGACGCTGCCAGTTGTAGAGACGCTGGCGCGCCACCGGCAGATCTTCCACTTCCAGCGGATCGAAGCCACGCTCCCGGAACCAGTGGATGGAGCGGGTGGTGAGCACGAACAGGCGACGGATCCCGAGCCGTTTGGCCCGCTCGGCCACCTTGGCCACCAGCTGATCCCCCCGGTTGGAGTTGCGATAGTCGGGGTGGATGGCGACGCAGGCCATCTCCGCCATCGCCTCTTCCATAAAGCAGTAGAGGGCCGCGCAACCGATGATGAGACCATCGCGCTCGATGATGGTGAACTTGTCGATCTCCATCTCCAGCTGCTCGCGGGAGCGGCGCACCAGAATGCCTTCCTCCTCCAGCGGGCGAATGAGATCCAGAATGCCGCCGATATCCTCGATGGTAGCGGCGCGGGCCTGCTCGGCACTTTCCCGCACGATCTGGGTGCCGAGGCCGTCGCGACTGAACAGCTCCTGCAGCATGGCGCCATCATCCTGATAGCTCACCAGATGGGAGCGGGGCACCCCGCCACGGCAGGAGGCAATGGCCGCACGCAGATAGCGGGCGGTGCCGGACATCTCTTCTCCCGCCTGCTCCAGCTCCACCAGCAGCTCTTCGGCCTGCTCGGGGAAGAGCTCGGAGATGGCTTCGCCGCGTCTGTCCATTACCCCCTGGGTGCTGCTAAAGCAGATGAGCTTGTCCGCCTTGAGATCGACCGCCACCCGGCGAGCCACCTCTTCGGAGCTCAGGTTAAAGCTCTCGCCGGTGACCGAACAGCCGATGGGGGAGATGAGCACCAGACTCTTCTGATCGAGCTGGCGGGTGATCCCCTCCACGTCGATGCGGCGCACCCGGCCGCTATGGCAAAAGTCGATGCCATCATCCACCCCCAGCGGCTGGGCGGTGACGAAGTTGCCGCTCACCACGCTGATCCGCGCCCCCTGCATTGGGGTGTTGGCGAGCCCCATGGAGAGCTGGGCGGTGATGTCGTATTGCAGGCCGCCACACACTTGCTTGATGATGGTAAAACTCTCGTCATCGGTGACCCGGATCCGCTTGTGATACTGGGCCTCGATACCGGCGCGGGCCAGCGCTTCATCGTTTTGCGGACGTGAACCAAACACCAGCACCAGGCGTATGCCCAGTGTCTGCAGCAGGGCGATATCGCTGACGATATTGGCGAAGTTGGGGTGGCAGATGGCTTCTCCCCCCATCATCAGCACAAAGGTGGCACCCCGATGCACATTGACATAGGGGGTGGATTGCCGGAAGGCATTGACCAGACTGGGTTCGCGTTCACGCACTTGATATTTCTTCCATAAAAAAACAGCGATTGGCTCAATATATGAAAATTAATTCACAAATCAAGACTAAATATTGATTTTGGCCGTTTCTGGTCTACGAGGGGCGGCTTGGCCGTGCGGATTGTGAAAGGGTGACAGACGGTGCAGACGGCCGCCGGGGCGAGCGGGGAGGGGCCCGCCGGTTGATCCGGCGCGATAAACTGCTATCTTCGATGCTCCTTTTCGTCAGCTGTGTGATTTCACAGGGTTTTATACAAGGACAGAATTCATGGAACAGATTATTTCACCGGCAGATGCCCTGCCGGGACGACGCGAAGCGATGGTGATTGGTCAGCAGCATGCGGTGAATGGCAACCCGACCCAGGGGCCTTGGCCGGAAGGGATGGCGGTGGCCTGGTTTGGTATGGGCTGTTTCTGGGGCGTGGAGCGCCTGTTCTGGCAGCAGCCGGGCGTTTACTCCACCGCGGCAGGTTATCAGGGCGGCGTGACCCAGAATCCCACCTACAAAGAGGTGTGCAGTGGCCTGACCGGCCATGCCGAAACGGTGCAGGTGGTGTTTGATCCGGCGGTGATCAGCTACGGCGACCTGCTCAGACTGTTCTGGGAGCAGCACGATCCGGCGCAGGGGATGCGTCAGGGCGGGGACATTGGCACCCAGTATCGCTCGGTGATCTTCTATGGCGACGAGAGCCAGCAGGTCATTGCCCAGCAGAGCATGGCGGCCTACCAGCAGGCGATGGCGGCAAGCGGTGACAGTCGTGCCATTACCACCCGCATTTTGCCGCTGGCGCCCTTCTACTACGCCGAGGATTACCATCAGCAATATCTGGAGAAAAATCCGGATGGTTACTGCGGATTGGGTGGCATTGGAGTCTGTTTGCCGCCCAGCCTGAACCGCTGAACAGGTTTGTAGTCGATTTCTTAATAAAAGTGAAAATAAATGGTCGGAGGAGGGAACTTATTGCGACCAGTCGGGACTAACTAGGTAGCGTCCAGGGATCGGATGCAAAGTCCAGACACATTTCTTGCCTTGATAACCGCCTGATGAATGAACGCACTGGCGGGTTGAAAATGATAGCAAGCAGGGCTGCCCACCAAGGCGGCCCTTTTCCTTTTATGCGTGTTTTGAAATCTTGCGTTGGGCGGGAGAACCGGACGGCAGATCAGCCGATGGCGCTGTCGAACAGGTTCTTGATGAGATCGATAAACTCGATGAGGAAGGTTTTCTGTTCCGGGGTCGGGGCGCGCAGCCAGACGGCAGAGAGCACCTCTTCCAGATCGGCGACCACGGCGTCGGCCTCCTGCATGATGGCGAAACGCACCTTGGGATCGAGCTGGGGGTTTTGCTCGCAAATGGCCATCAGGTTGCTGGCAACACGGCCACTGACCAGATCTTCGATGGTCTCTTCACCATCGTTCTGCTGTTGGGATTCAAACAATCCCAAACTCTCCACCAGATACTCGATCAGCGAGATATAGCCTTCACTTTCTACCACCATGGTTGCTGCCTCAATACAGTAACAATACGAAAATTAAGCGTATTTTAGTGGCTTGCCCTAGCTTGGCAAGCCGCAGTGCAGGCGATGGCGCGTAAAACTGACTCCGCCCCGCTCCACGCACTCCAGCCCGGTCAACGTAAAGCCATGTCGTAAAAATAGCTCATAACTGAAGGCGCTGGCCTCAGTGGTGATGAGGGTCATACCGAGCCCTCGGGCCCCCGCGAGCGCCGTGGTGAGCAGCAGATTGCCCAGTCCCTGGCGCTGATGGTCGGCGCTGACATAGAGCAGGCTGAGGTGGCCATCGGGGCTCAGAGTGACAAAACCGAGGGGCACATTTGCCTGCTCCGCCACCCAGCCGTGGTGTTCACGCAGCTGGCTGACAAAGCCCGGATGTTGTGAACCGAGGGCCCACTGCTCCACCTGCTCGGCGCTGTAGTGCTCGGGGCCGCTGCGTCGCACCGCCTGCTCAAACAGGGTCACGAGAGCGGGGATATGTGCCTCGCCAAGGGGGACAATGCAAAGTGCTGGACTAAGTGCTGGCGTCATAAGGTTGGGCCGTCAGTGGGGGAGAGGGGGCACGGCGCCTGTGGCCGTTTGGCTTTGGGCAGACCCGCGACAACCCGCTCATAGGAGTGGTGCACCCAGCCCTGCCAGAGATCATCTGGCAAGGTGCTGTTCAGGGTCACTGTGTTCCAGTGTTGCTTGTTCATATGCCAGCCCAGTTTGACCTCGGGGTGGATCTCGCGCAGCAGCAACGCCAGCTCGGGCTCGCATTTGAGGTTGATGGTAAGCGGCTCGGCCTGCCAATCCACCAGCGCGAACATCTTGCCCGCGATGCGGTAGACCAGGATCTCCGGGCCAAACGGGGTATCTTCGGTGGCGCCCGGCAGGGTCAGCAGAAAGTGGCGCAAACGGGTCAAATCCATGGAAAGTTCTCGCGCAAGGGGTGATCCGGGTCATGTCAGGCGCATATCTATCGGCGGGCCTGTTCTGTTAATATGCGCGCAGCCGAGTATACCCCCCATCACCAAGGGAGCCTATTGGATGTTGTATCACAAGACTTTCGAACTGGGTCCCGAGCGGGATTGGGTGGTGTTTGTCCACGGCGCCGGTGGCAGCTCCTCCATCTGGTTCAAGCAGCTGCGCGCCTATCGCGAACACTTCAACGTGCTGCTGCTGGACTTGCGCGGCCACGGCCAGTCCCACCAGTTGCAACAGGTGGTCAAGGGCCACTACAGCTTTCGGGAAGTGACCGAAGATATCGTTCGGCTGCTCGATCATCTCGATATCCGCCGCGCCCACTTTGTCGGCATCTCCCTTGGCACCATTCTTATTCGCCATCTGGCCGAGCTCTGCCCGGAGCGGGTGAAAAGCATGGTGCTGGGAGGCGCCATTTTGCGGCTCGATATCCGCTCGCGGGTACTGGTGCAGCTGGGCCGACTCGGCCAGCACTTCCTGCCCTATATGTGGCTCTACCGGCTGTTTGCCTTCATCATCATGCCGCGCCAGCACCATCAGGAGTCGCGCAACCTCTTTGTGCGCGAAGCCCGCAAGCTCTGCCAGAAAGAGTTCAAACGCTGGTTCCGCCTCGCCACCGAGGTTAACCCGCTGATGCGCTATTTCCGCGAACGCTCCCTGCCCATTCCCACCCTTTATGTGATGGGGGAGGAGGATCATATGTTTCTGGCACCGGTGCGGGAACAGGTGGCCCGCGATGCCAGCTCCTCGCTGGCCGTGATCGAACAGTGCGGCCATGTCTGCAATGTGGAGCAGCCGGAGCAATTTAATCGCCGTACGCTGGCATTTATTCAATCGTTGGGAGGGGGGAGGAAATAATTACATGCAAAAATTTAGGAATGTTATTTAATTAACGCTTTTATATAGCCTCTATTTGGCGGTAATGCTAAGGAAGGTGCGAATAAGTCACCAAACATAAAAATGCGCCCTTGTAAGCATTTGAATTTAATAAACTAAATTTTTCAGTTTCGTTGTGGAGGGTGCTTATTCGCACCCTCCCTAAAGGTATTTCAAGCTCATCAATATTTTTAAATCGTTCAATTTTGATGCTATTAATCACTTCATCATCCCGAAACATGTTGAAATAAAAAAGTATAGGGTTGTCGTATCCTACGTATTGTTTTAACTGGATTGCTAGGAATAAGTCACAGACTTATTCATCTATTTTTGAGGCTTTGAGGTCCAGATGAGCATGGTATCAAACACTGATTTGCTGTAGTGAGTGAAAAGTTAGTTAACATTTGAATTTTGGAAGGATTTTTGACGAGGATCAGACTTGAGCCAAGTTGGCTGCGGGTTGAGTGGGTAAGGGGGTTCAATAAATAGACAGACAAGGCATCCTCGACGACTGGCGCCAAGTGACAGAAATGGCTGGGCAATATCACGGTTGTGCCCTGTTATCAGGGCGATTTGTTTTTAGGTCATCGAGCAGACCGGCCACGTTTGTCGAGGGTGTTCAGTAGCCGGTCATCTCCAGATAGCCGACCCCCTTGGCATCCCCCGAGACAGAGACCGCTCCCTCCCAGTAGTCAAAGCGACCTGTCATGGCCTGATTGGGCTGACGGGCTTGGATGGTGAGGCTCATTCCGGCGGCGTTTAGCTGCCACTCGACGGGGTACGCTTGCCCCTTGGGGCCGCGCCAGGTGTTGCCCGGGGTGAGGCGAATCGCGTCGGGGGCGAGCACCCGGCTGCTGCCATCCCGCTCAATCAAAATACCGTAACGGTTTTCTGGCTCAGTGCGTCCCGGTTTGGTGCGTAGGCGAAACAGCATCAGCTCGCGGCCATCGGCCAGTTGCAGGGAAAACCAGTCCCAACCCGATTGCCACTCGGCCAATACCGAGCTGCTCCACTCGTGATCAAACCACCCTTGTCCGCTGACGGTGCGGGTTTCGCCATCGCGAGTCAGGGTGCCGCTCAAATGCAGGCGCGGGTAGGAGTAGTAAAAGGAGGCGTTGCCCGGGCTCTTCTCGCTGTAACCGGCCTTGCCTTGCAGCACCAGCGGCTTGGCGGCAGTGACGGTGAGGTTCAGCTCGCCAATTTTGCTCTGCACCTTGAGGATGGCGGGGAACAGCGCCGCCCCTTGCGAAGCAAGCCGCCACTCCCTGAGCCAATATTGGCCGCCGCTGGCCCCCGCCAGCCCCGGCCCCTGCCGACTGGCCCGTTCATCTTGCTGGTGGCTGCCACGGTCGAGATCCGTGATGGCAAATTGGGCCAGCCAGAGCTGGGGAGTGAGCCAGGGGTTGCTGGTGCGGAGTTCTTGCTCGATCCCTTGGCGAAACAGGGTCCACTGCATGCCATATTCGCGCCCCTGTTCATCCTTGAGGTTGCCGGTGAGATACCACCACTCGGAGCGGTAATCGGGGTGGGCGGCGTGATCCTCCGGCAACTGGATGGTTTGCCCCGGCTGCACCTTTTTAAAGCTGTCGCTGCCGCCGCCGAGCAGGGTGCCCAGATCGCTGGCCTGCGCGCTGCCAATCATGGCAATCAGCGGGAGCAAGAGGGTGGCGAGCCACAGGGGCCGTAAGGAGGACAAGATCCCCCTCACCCTGGCCCTCTCCCGAAGGGAGAGGGGATGGTTCAATGCCGCACTCTGCTCTTCTCTGCGCTGAAGAAGGGGCGGAGAGAGGGAAGTGGTCAATGGGGTCGTCAAGCCATGGCTGAGCCAGTGCGGTAGCCGATATTTCATACCACTCTCCTTGCCGCATACCAGGAGGCCAATGCGCCACAGACCGGTGCCAGCAACAGGGCGGTGACCGCATGAAGGGGGGCGGCCTCAAAGGCGAGGCGCCAGCCAAAGGCGCGGGGATTGACCACCTCGATCAGCACCCAGGCAAGGCCATACCCTACCGGCAGGGCCAGCAGGGCGGTAAGCAGCCCCAATCCAGCCCCTTGCCACACCAGCAGCTGGCGGCAATGGCGGGGGCTCAAGCCCAGACTCTGCAAGGTCTGCAACTCGCCACGGCGCGCCAGCCCCAGCACCATAAAGGCCGAGCCAATGCCGACAAAGGCGATGCCCAAGATCAGCAGTTTCAATAGCTCGGTCACCACAAAGGTCTGGTCAAACACCTTGAGCGCCGCGCTGTGGATGGCGGGGGCGGAGAGCAGATTGAGCTGCGTGCCAAAGCGCTCGCGCAGGTGGTCGGCCAGCTGCTCGGGGTCGTTGCTAAAGAGGGCGAGGGATTGCACCGCGCCGGCCTCGAAGGCGTGCAGGATCTGTCCCTTGTCGCTGCCGTAATCCTGATAGACGCCGGTGACGGTGAACTGCCTTGGCCCCTGCTCGCCGCTGATCGCCAATATCTGGCCCACCTTGACCCCGAGGCGCACCGTCAGGGGTTCGCTCGCCAGCACTTCGTCGGGGCGGGTGGGCCAGCGTCCGGCCAGCAGCGGATAGGCCGCTTTAAGCTGGGGAATAAAGTCCATCTGCGCCCACTCGATGGGCTGCCCCTGCCAGCGGGCGGGGTGCACCGAGCGGCGCGAGGCGGTGCTCACCAGCGGATTGGCGAGCAGGGTCTCGAGGGTGGCTTCGTTCAAGGTGCCCTTGTTGCCCGCCACCCCCTTGGGGGCGGTGACATAGAGATCGGCGGCCAGACGCTGGCCGAGCCAGATCTCCACGCTGGAGCGAAAACTCGACACCATGACCCCGATGCCGATGGCCGCCGCGATGGCCAGCTGCAACGCCATCACCGCGATAGCGGTGCGATCGAGGTGATAGAGGGTCTCGGCCACCCCGAGCCGGGCGGTGAGGGGGCCGCCCGCGCGCCGTCGCTGCCAGCCAAGCAGGCCGCGCAGGGCATCGGGCAGCCAGAGCGCCATGGCCAGCAGCCAGCCGCCGGCGATAAAGAGGGCGCCAGTGAGACCGGTTTGCGGCAACCACAGGCACAGAGCGCACAGCAGCAGGATGGCGATGGCCAGCACGCGCCGTCGCCACGGATGCACGGGAGTGCGGCTGCTCCCGGCACGCAGTTCGAGGGGGGATTGGCGCAGCAGTTGCCACCAGCCGGGCAGGTTGGCGGCCAGCGTGCCGAGCAGCCCGATCAACAGCGCCTTGAGCAGGCTCACGGGGGAGAGGCGCAACAGATCGATGGGGTTGGGCCCATAGAGATCGGCCAGCGCCTGGGTCAGTTGCCCCATCAGTGCCAGCGCCAACAGGCTGCCGAGCAGCACCCCGAGCAGGGTGCCGAGGGTGGCGAGAATAAGTAGCTCCAGAATGAGCCAGCGGAGTACCCGGCTCGGCCCCATTCCCAGAATGATCAACTGGGCCAGCTGGGGGCGACGCACGCTCTGGACAAATCGCTGGGCGTTGAACACCAGAAACAATCCCACCGCCATGGCGAGCAATGAGAGCGCCGTCAGGTTAAGGGCCAGCGCATCGCCAAGCTGGCTGGCATCGAGCGCCGGGCTGATGGGCTCAAGCCACAAGGGCTGGTTCGGGTAATCGGTTTGCAGGGTGGCCTGCAGGGTGCGAGCTTCTGATTCGCTTAGCTTGAAGACGATGCGATCGAGCCGACCCGCTTTGCCCAGCAGCGGTTGGGCGAGGCCGATGTCGGTTATCAGCAGTCGCTCCATGGGCACGGCGCCCGGTTCAAACGTGCCCGCCAGCGTCAGTGTCAGGGGTTTGGCGCTGGCGCCATCGCTGCCGCCCAGCACAAAGTGGCGGCTCTGGCCTGCTTGCCAGCCAAGGCGCTCCGCTTCGGGGGCCGCCAGCCAGATGCTGTCGGCACGGTTTAGGGAAAAGGCGGGCTCGCTTGCGGGTCGGGCGCCAAACAGCTGGCGCAGGGGGCCGGGGTTGAAGAGATCCATCCCCAGCAGCTGAAAACTGCGGCCCTGATCATCTTTGAGCCAGCCATGGAGCTGGGGCATGGCATCCAAGGCGGGCTGGCTGGTCACCAGCTGCACGTAGAGCTGCTCATCCAGCCCGCCAGCGGGGGCCAGCCGGTAGTTGGCTTCCCCTGCCAGCTGGCTGCGGGCAGCGACAAAATTGGTGCGGGCACTGTGATTGAGCAGCTCGATGGCCACCACCAGCGACACCCCCAATACCAGCCCGGCCAGACTCATCAGCAGCAACCAGGGGTGGCTGCGATAGAGGCGCAGCAGCGCTTTGAGTGGCAGCATCAGCGTGCCTCCTGCTGGCACAGTTGCCGCTTAGTCATGACGGGGTCCCTTGAGCTCGATAAGTTGACCCCCTTCAAGGCGCAGCACCCTGTCTGCCAGCGCAGCATAGGCGGGGTTGTGGCTCACCAGCAGCAAGCCTGCGCCAGTATCCCGCACCGCCGCCACCATCAACGCCATTACCTGCTCGGCATTGTGCTCATCGAGGCTGCCGGTGGGCTCGTCGGCGAGCAGCCACTGGGGTTGATGGATCAGGGCGCGGGCCAGCGCCACCCGCTGTCGCTGGCCGCCGGAGAGATGCTCCGGCCAGGCATGGCGCTTGTGGCTCATATCGAGCCGCTGCAGCAACTGGTCAATCCTTGTCTCATCCGGTGGCATACCGTTGATGGCCAGCGGCAGGGTCAGATTCTCGGCCACGTTCAGGGTCGGCAGCAGGTTGAAATCCTGATAGACGATACCGAAATGGCGGCCCCGCAGGCGCGCCCGCTCGTCGGGGGAGCGGGTGTCGATCCGGGTATCCCCCAGCCAGATCTCCCCTTCATCCGGTGCAATCAGCCCGGCGATCAGATTGAGCAGGGTGGACTTGCCACAGCCGCTTTGGCCCAGCAGCAGGGTGATCTCACCAGCGGGGAGGGCGAGATCGAGATGGTGGAACAGCGGCAGTCGTTCACTGCCGTTATCGAAGCTCTTGCAGAGGTTGCGCAGGGTCAGCATGGGATAACCGTTTGATGGTCAATGGCTTTCATCATGCTTGGTACGCTAGCACGGCCAGCATTGATCAACACCCCTTACGGTTGATCAAGAGTGCCAGTTAGTGATCAAGGCGGCAAAAGAGCAGTGGATCCTCGCTGGATCCCGCTTGCCCGAGGTGGTTAGAATAGGGGCTTCCATGGGTCACAGGATGAGCAAGGATGTTACACAAGCAAGTCAGTTTTATCATCGATAGCAAGGGCAACAAGCAGGCTGCCGTCGTCCCCATCGAGATCTACAACGAGCTGATGACCCTGCAAAAGGCACTCTCCGACAACCGGCCGGGGGAGCGCGAGCTCTACCACTTCAACGGCAAAGGGGCCGAGGCCCACGGTTATCCGGTGGGCAAGCGGCAAAATCCGGGCTTTATGGTGCTGGCCGGTTCCACCGCCAATGGCGAGGATGCCGCCTCCCTGCGTGAAGCGGTGATCGAGCTGCGTCACGAGCTGCTGGAGAAGGGGGTCATAGTGCCCCGCAGTCAGGGCGGCTTTGTCTTTACCGCCGATCAGCTGTTCAACAGCCCGAGTCTGGCCGCCAGTCTGGTGGCGGGCAATAACCGCAGCGGTCTGGATGCCTGGCAAAACAGCGCAGGCTATACCCTCAAGCAGTCGGGTTTCGGCAAGAAATAATCCCGCGTTTCGACAGCAAACCAATTAAGCGTTAATTGACCTGGATGAATTTTTCTTTTCATCCAGGTGCTAGCATCATTGCCAGATGGTTCTAAAAGGAAGAGACCATGTCTGCGCTCACCCCTGTTATTTTGCTGCTGTCCCTGTTTATCCCTCCTGCCCATGCCAGTAGTGGCCCTGTTCTGTTGACATCTTCCTCAATCGGGCTTTTTTGTGTCGGATTGTTTGTGTTGGCCTACGCCCTGGTGATGGCTGAAGAGTATCTGCAACTGCGCAAGTCCAAACCCGTGCTGGTGGCCGCCGGGGTGATCTGGATCCTGATCGGTATCGCCTATGCACAGCAGGGGATGAGCCCTGTCGCCGAGCAGGCATTTCGCCATACCCTGCTGGAATATGCCGAGCTGATGCTGTTCCTGCTGGTGGCGATGACCTATATCAACGCCATGGAGGATCGCAGGCTGTTCGATGCCCTGCGCGCCTGGCTGGTGCGATCCGGCTTTCACTTGCGCACCCTGTTCTGGTTGACTGGCGGGTTGGCATTTTGTATTTCGCCGGTGGCAGACAACCTGACCACTGCGCTATTGATGTGCGCTGTGGTGTTGAAGGTGGCCAACGGTGATCGGCGTTTTGTCAATCTTGCCTGCATCAACATAGTGATCGCCGCCAACGCCGGAGGGGCGTTCAGTCCCTTTGGCGATATCACCACTCTGATGGTGTGGCAGGCGGGCAAGGTGCAATTTGGTCAGTTCTTCACTCTGCTTATTCCCTCTCTGCTCAATTTTCTGGTCCCGGCCATCCTGATGAGCCTGATGGTGCCGCGCCATGTGCCGGAGGCTGATAACGAGGTGGTCGATCTCAAGCGGGGGGCCCGCCGTATCGTCGCGCTGTTCTTGCTGACCATCATCACGGCGGTGCTATGCCACAGTTTCCTCCATCTGCCACCCGTACTGGGCATGATGCTGGGGCTCGGTTATCTGCAGTTTTTCGGCTTCTATTTGCGCAAATCGCTGCCGCGATCCCTTGCCCGCAAGCGTGCGCTCTATGAACGCAATGGCGATGAGGTGCGGTTGCGCAGTCTGGGTTCTGTGGTGCCATTTGATGTGTTCAACAAGGTGGCCAAGGCGGAGTGGGATACCCTGCTCTTCTTCTACGGGGTGGTGATGTGTGTCGGTGGGCTGGGCTTTATGGGGTATCTGGAGCTGGTGTCACACTGGCTGTATGCCGGTGGGGAGCCCACCATGGCCAACATCTTCATCGGGGGCTTGTCGGCCATCGTGGATAACATTCCCGTGATGTTTGCCGTACTGTCGATGAACCCGGATATGGCGCTGGGGCAGTGGCTGCTGGTGACCCTGACCGCCGGAGTGGGTGGCAGCCTGCTCTCCATCGGCTCTGCGGCCGGTGTTGCCCTGATGGGACAGGCCCACGGCATGTATACCTTTTTTGGCCACCTGAAGTGGCTGCCTGCCATCTTGCTCGGTTATCTGGTGAGCATAGGGGCGCACCTCTGGCTCAACAGTGCCCAGTTCTGAACGTCTTGGCGCGAGTACGAGCCAGTACGAAAAGAGGCTTCCGTTGATGGAAGCCTCTTTCGTTTTCCTGACAGGGGGGAGGGGGGATCAATCGCCTCGTTTGCCGGTCAGCAGCCAGTAACTCAGGGTGGAGCCTACGCCGCAGCAGGCGATGGCGATGGCCATGGGCAGTGGCGAGTGGGGCGGATTGAGGTTGACCAGAATACCGACCAGGGCGCCGATGCCAAAGCGCAGGGTGCCCGCCAGTGCCGATGCGGTGCCCGCAGATTGGGGGAAGTGGCCCATCAGGCCGGTCATGGCGTTGGCGCCCACCAGACTGATATGGCCGACAAACAGCACCACCGGAATGACGATGCCCCACAGGCCGCCGGTCTGGCTCCAGGCGTTATAGACCAGCAGGGCGCCCGCGCAGGGCAGCACCAGCAGACCGTATTGCAGCATCCGCTCGGCGCCCACCCCTTTCACCAGTCGGCTGTTGACGAAGGTGACCACCATCATCAGCAGGATATTGAGGCCAAACAGCCAGCCGTAGTGCTCGGTCGGCACCTTGAAGTATTCGATATAGACGTAAGGGGAGCCGCTCAGGAAAGCGAACATGCCGGAGCTGGAGAGGGAGCCGCACAGCACGTAACCCATGGCGCCGCGATGGGAGAGCACCCCCCAGTAGTTCTTGAGGATCTGGCCCAGATTAAGGGGTTGGCGATGTTCCGGTTTCAGGGTCTCCTGAATTTTCCACTGCATCACCAGACAGATCAGCAGGCTGATCCCCACCAGCAGCCAGAAGATCACCCGCCAGTCGGCGTGGGCACTGATATAGCCGCCCACTACAGGCGCCACCAGCGGCGCCAGGGTCATCACCAGAATGACGAACGACATGGCGCGAGAAAACGCATCCTTCTCGAACAGATCGCGCAGCAGGGCATTGACCACCACAGAGCCCGCCGCACCGCCCGCTGCCTGCAACATCCGATAGGCCAGCAATTCAGGCAGGGAGTCCGCCATGGCGCAGCCCACCGAGGCGATGGCAAACATGATGAGCCCCGCCAGGATCACCGGCTTGCGGCCATAGCTGTCGGCCAGCGGGCCGTAGAAGAGCTGACCGATGGCAAAGCCGCCCAAAAAGGCGCTGATGGTGAGCTGGGCGCCGTCGATGCTGGTGGCCAGATCCCGGGCGATGGCCGGAATAGCGGGCAGATACATATCCACCGCCAGCGGGGTCAGACCCGCCAGAGCACCGAGCAGGATAAACAGGAAACGGGGGGAGAGGGCGGCAGCCTGAGCTGTTGGCGATTGGGGCATAGGGTATCCGCTGGTGAACCTTGGTTGAAAAAGGGAGAAGGGCGAGTCTATCAGGTTTGCCCCCGCTCGGCATGACGTTCCTGCCCCCTCAAAAGGGGGAGGTGCTCGGCCGCTCAGCCACCTTGGGAATCACGCTTGCGGTCATGCGGGCGCGCTGCGCGGATCACTCCCCCCAGCCAGAGCAGCCAGGCCAGCGACGAGATGGCGTACCCGAGCCGCTCCGGCCAGCGGGCGGTGAGGGTAAAGGTGAGGCTGTGTTGTCCGGCGGGCACCCAGACCTGCACCAGCCCGTTGCGGGTACTGCTGACGCTCAGCGGCAGGCGCTGGTCGAGCCTTGCCTGCCAACCCGGGTAATCAAACTGGTGCAGGATCAGTTTGGCGGGCGCCGGGGCATCCACCGTCAATTCGATATGACGAGGCTGCCAGCGCTGGATCTGCCAATTCACCCCCTGATGGTCGCTGGTGATGGCGGGCTGGAATTCCTCTTTCCAGGCCAGCAGGGTGGGGGCAAACATGCCGCGCGGCACCTGCTTTGGCCGATATTCGCGAGCGCTGCGCTTGCTGTCGAACTCCCCGTCAAGCTGACTCTTTACGGGAGCCTGGGTGAGCGGTGCCTCGCGTACATAGATTCCCTGCGAGAGCAGGGTGAGGGCAAGCAGTAGCCACCAGACCCACTGCCACGGGCGATAGGTGGGGGTACCCAGCGCCACCACGGCGACGGTAGCGATGACCAGCAGCAGATTGAGGCGCCAGGGAAATTGCACCAGTTGCAACGGAGTGAGCAGGCGCCACAGGGGCTCGCTTGGTGGCAGCATCATCAGAAAGCTCAGGGTGCCAATGACCCCCCAGAGCAGCAACTCGGGATGGCGTGGCTCGCGGGCAGCCGCCCAAGCTACCAGCAGCAGAGCCAGGGTGAGCAGCGTCAGCCAGGCGAGATGGCCGCGAAAGCGCCAGTCATCACGGCTTTGGGGCAAACGATCCAGAAAGTTGCGCTGAAATTCGAACATGCCAGTGCGCATCTGCTCCATGGAGATCCCCCCCTGATCCAGCAGGGCGGGCAGCAGCAACAGGCTGGCCATCGCCAACCCCCAGAGCTGGCCCAGCAGGGTGTCAATGAGCGGGGAGGCGGTGACAGGGACACTGACAAGCGTTGTGCTCCCCTTGTAGCGCCAGACCAGCAGCAGGCTGCGCAGGGTGAGCAAGCCCAGAATGAGCAGGGTGCTTGGTAGATGGGAAAGCGTCAGCATGGAGACGGCCAGTGCGAGCAGCAGTAGCGCAAAGGGGGCGCCGCGGCAGAGGCGATCCTGCGCCAGCAGTGCCAGCGGTGCCCAGACGAAGGCCCAGCTCTCCGCCAAGGCAAAGCGGGCGTAGATATCGATGGCCAGATGATAGGGCAGCGCCATATAGAGCAGACTGGCCGACAGCGCCCGCCCGTGGCCGGCAAAGGGGCGCAACCAGAGATAGGCAAACAGGCCGGAGAGCCAGAGTGCCACGCTGCTGCTCCAGAGCAGCGGCGTCATCGCCTCGTGGGCCAGTGGGGTGGGGCCGGCGAACAGGGCGCTCACATAGTAGGGCAAGGGGGGATAGAAGAAAAAGACCGGGCTGCCAAAGGCGCCGTTCATCTCCATCAACCAGCGCGGATAGAGCTCACCTTGCCACAGTTGCACGGCAAAGAAGTGACCGGAGAGCAGGTGGTGAAACAGATCATGGCCCTGACTGCCGCCGCGCAGCCAGAATGGCAGCAACAGGAGGGAACAGGCCACGCTCAGCACCGACAAAACCCACAGCCACTCTCTGGTTACACGCATAAGGAGACTCGTCTGTTATGGATGCGCAGTGAGTGTACCCGAGTTGTTCCCCTCTTTTTTAGTTGTCTTGGTGGTTTTTTGTGTTCTTTCTGTGTTTCTTGTCACTTTCCCCATGGGGTGTCTGCAGTGAGGGAATGGCGAGCCAGAGGCCGGGCTCGGCGGCAAAGCGCGGGGCAAACCAGTGCTGGCGCACCGCAGTGGGCATTTCGCTCGCGGCGATGGGGCGGCGACTTAGGCGGCAGGCTCCCTGAGAGAGCGCCAGTGCCGCATCCCCCTTGTACCAGCCATCGGTGACGGCCAAGGCTGTGGTTTCCCGCAGCTGCCGCACGCCCCACTGGGTCACCAGCGCCGGGCATGCTGTTTCTGCCAGCCTTGCTGCCTGAACCATGGCGGGCGGACGGGGCTGGGTGAAGGTCGCGCCGAGCAGCAGCAATCCGGCGACTGCGACAACCCACTCGCCACGGCGCGGCAGCCAAGCTGCCAGCAGCACAATACCGAGCAGGGTGATGGGGGCCAGATGGCGGGGATTGTCAGGGTTCTGGCCAAACAGGGTCCAGAGCAGCAGGGCGAGCCAGTAGAGTGTCCAGAGCGGGGAGAGGGCGGCAGGGTGGTTTTTTGATCTTTGCCAAAGCGGCAGTACCAGCAGCGCCCCAACAGCCAAGGGCCAAAGCGGGGTGAGCTGATCGTTGAAGGTGCACGCCCAGCTCAGCAGTCGATCGCCATGGGCCGCCGCCGTGTTGCCCCACAGGGTAAAGTGGCCGTCGGTAAAGCGCCGCCCTTCGCTGAAATAGGCCCAGCCATCGGCCTGCCAGACAAACAGCAGGCTGATAAGCCCAACCAGTGCGATGGGGAGCACAAATCTGATGCGCGTTTCCTTCTGCGCCATCCCCAGCCACAGGGGCAGCAGCGCCAGCACAAAAAAGGAGGGACGCAGCGCCAGCATAAGGCCGAGTAACAGACCCGCCAGTGCAATTCTGCGCTGCTGTAAGGCCAAGAGCGCCCCGAGCCAGGTGGCGAGTGCCGGCCCGTCCGAAAGGCCGGAGAGCGCCAGCGTCGGGGTGAGCGGCAGGGCCAATACCAGCAGCCAGACGGGTGCCAGCAGGCTTGGCCGTTGCCACAGCTTCACCGCCAGCAAGGCGACGAGGGGCGCCAGCAAACTGCTCCCGAGCAGACTTGCCCACTGCACCGCCCGGGCCGGGTCGTCCACCAGCAGATTGATCAGCCGTGCCAGCCAGATAAAGGCGGGGTAGCCCGGAAAGTGGGGGGAGAACTCCAGCACGCTAAAGCGCATCACCCCGTGGGCAAAATTGAGGGCATCGTCGGAATCGAGGGCCACCGGGAAGGCCAGCAACCAGCCAAGCCAGGCCAGTTGCAGCAGAATGAGCAGCCAAATGGTGGTGGAGCAGGGGGAAGGCCAACGCCGGGCCATTACCTTCCCCCTCATCCCCAGCCCTTCTCCCGCAAGGGGAGAAGGGGGAGAAGGGGGCGAACCGGCGTTCGGGTGCATTTATCGGCAGGCCGTGCGTAGGGTGGGTAGAGCGCAGCGAAACCCACCGTGTGTCACAGCGAGGTGGCGCAATGATTGGCAGGTTGCCATCAAAGCGGCGCCAGCACGGCCATCAGCGCTTTTTCTGCATCGCTAAAGGCGGCGGCGTCGGCGGGCTTGGCGCCCACCCCGAATACCCCCGGGTTGCCGATGGCATCCAGCACCTTGGCCAGCGCCTGTTCGGCCGCCTTGCGATCCCCTTCATTGAGGGAGGGGAGGATCAAGTCGAGGAAGCGCTTGCTCTTGACCACCAGCACCTTGGCGGTCTGGTAGTCGCCAAGATTCTGGCTGGCCCCTTCGAGGCGGCGTTCGATCTCCGCCTTGTAGGCGCGATTGAGCAGGGCGGCGGTTGCTGCGGCGTCTTTGGCCTTGATGGCTGCGGCCAGTGGCGCTTGCAGCTCCACCTTGTGGTGCTGTTCCAGATAGGTCAGCTCCTCGGCAATTTCGCTCAAGGTGGCGCTGGCATCCTTGCCGTCAGTGGCGGCGCCCAGCAGCGCTTCGCGTGCATCGATCAGTGGCTCCTTGCCGGCGGCGGCGTAGGAGTAAGCCTGCGCCTGCCCGCAGAGGGCCAGCAGCAGGGTGAGGGCGAGTAAACCCGGGCGGATAGTCATCCTGTTCTCCTTACTTATGCCAATGGCGCGGCCATCAGGCCACGCTCTGGGTTTCGATCACGGTATTTTCGTTGCGATGGTTAAAGATGGCGTGGCGTCGGTCCACCCCGTCGATCACCATGTCGGCAGCCATCATCCCCATCTCCATGGCGGTGTCGGTGAAGATATAGCGAAATGTCCCCTGACGGCCGGTCATGATGAGGTTGGTGATGGGCATCAGCGCCTTGATGGCTTCGTTGCGGCGCGCTTGATAGCCGAGATCCATCAGCGGATAGGCGTATTCGCTGCGCGCTTCGAAGGTCTCATCGCCAAGCTTGGCGGTATCGACGCCGAGGCTGGCGAGATCGGCGGTGACCCGACCGCGCAGATCAGAGAGCGGAGCCTGCCAGGTGGCATCCCCCGGATTGCAGGGGATCTCCAGCATTACCGAGGTCTGGCCTTGGGGCGCCATAAAGGGGCTGCGGCGGCGCGGCTCCTGCAAGCGGGTCGCCAGAATATGGGGGTCGGAGAGGTACTGCCAGGTGTTGTCCGACAGGTTCTCCTGTTTGAGCGGCATATTGACGAAGCGAAGCGACCGGTAGTGCAGATCGCACGGCAAGCCCAGATGCTGGCAGGTGAGCGGGAGCGGCAGGGTGGAGATCACCTGATCAAAGCGCTCGCTCAGCTCAACGTTATCTTGTTTCCAATAAACCCGTTCGATGCGGCCATCGGCCTGCTCAAGGCGGGTGATGGTCGCGCCGGTTTTGAGTTCAACTCCCTCGGCCACCAGCCGCTCCCCCAGGGTGGTGAAGATCTGGCCGAAGCCATATTTCGGGTAGCGGTATTTGCGGGCATAGGTGCGCACCGAGATACTGCCGTTGCGTCTTGGCAGCAGGCGACGCGCCACGTCTTTGAGATCGATGAGGCTGATACGCTGGCCGGCCCAGTCAGCGGAGAGCTTGTCCGGATTGATGCCCCACAGCTTGCCGGTGTAACCCTCGAAGAACTGGCGATAGAGGGTGCGACCGAAGTGACTCTGGATCCACTCGGCAAAGCTCGCCTTGGCGAAATCATCCGGCTTCTTGCTAAAGGGCAACAGCAGCAAATCTTTCACCGCTCCGGCCATCAGGGCCAGTGGCGCCGTCTTGAGCAGGTTGGGCAGGTTCAAAGGGTAGTCATAGGTGCGCCCGCCAAAGCGGATGACGCTCTTGCGCTCGGCGTGGAGCAGATCGTCCCCCATCAGCTCGTCAATAAAGGCGAGCAGCTCGGGGTTTTTAGTTATAAAGCGGTGGCCGCCGTAGTCAAAGCGATACTCCCCATCGCGCCCCTTGAAGGTCTGGGTGGCGCACATGCCGCCGACGACCGGCTCCTGCTCGAACAGGGTGACTGCAAAACCGGCGCGGCGCAGGCGCCAGGCGGCCATCAAACCGGCGGGGCCGGCACCCAGCACCGCAATGTGCTTCTTGTTGTTCTCGCTCATGACCTATTCCGAAACTGCTTGATAGATAAAGGAACCGCGCCAGGGCGCGGCTCCCGAATAGTGTTGTTACCCCGTGGCCTTGTTGCCACAGGGCGTGTTGGCTCAGCCCTTGCCAGTCGCGGCACTCACCTGTGGACGATAGCTGCGCTGCCAGAGGGTAACGAAAATCGCCAGATAGAGGGCCCAGGTCAGCAGCTGCAAGCCAGCGGGTGAGGCATTGTAGCCAAACAGGGCTCGCAGGAAGGTACCAAATACCCCCTGATCGTCGAGAATGTGGCTGATGTCGAACACCGGCGTGGTCCAGAAGGTGATGATGTCTGCCGCTTGCAACATGTTGACGGCGGACGAGAGCAAGCCTGCGGCGATGATGATGATAAGCAGGCCCGTCCAGCGGAAGAAGGGGGCCAGCGCCACCTTGCGGGTGGAGCGCAGCAGCCCCCACACCAGCGCGATGGAGACCAGCAGCCCAGCCAGCGCGCCCATCAGGCCGGATTGCAGATCTACCCCTTGCCCCGAATAGAGCAGGGCGGAGAAGAAGAGCACGGTTTCAAACCCTTCGCGCATCACCGCCAGAAAGGCGAGCAGCACCAGACCAAACAGGTTGCCGCCATCGATGGCGGCATCGATGCGCGCTGTCATGGCCCCCACCTGGGATTTGGCCTGCTTTTGCATCCAGATCGCCATATAGGTGAGCACCAGAGTGGCGAAGATGAGGATCCCCGCCATCAAGAGGTGGTTGTAGCGCTCGCTCTCGAACTGGCTCACCACCACCTGGAACAGGAAGGCGACGATCAGGGACGCGATAAGGCCAAGCCCCACCCCCAGATAGATGAACTTGTTGTAGCGGCTCGCCCCCAGCTTGGCGAGGTAGGAGAGGCAGATGCCGACCAGCAGGAAGGCTTCCAGCCCCTCGCGCAGGGTAATCAGAAAACTTGCAAACATCAGGATTGAGGCTCCGTAGCGGGCGTGATGGAGAGAGGCTGCAAGGTAAGTTGCAACCGATTTAGCTGCACTATGGGTGGCTCCGGCAAGCTCGGCTCGGCGGCGCGCACCGCATCATTGACCCACTTGGGGTAGGTGCGGAAATTGAGTTTGATATCGGCCTTGAAGGGCCCTTGGGCTTCTGCGGGCAGCGGCCAGGCTTCATCGCGCCAGCCATCGGCCGGAATGCGGGTATCTTCCAAGAGTTTGGCGTAGCGCCAGAACTTGAGCCCCACCGGCTTGCCCTCTGCATCGCCGAACACTTTTCTGAACAGTCGCGCATCTTCGGGGACTGCGCCATCCACCGGCTGGCCGCTGGCAAGCACCAGCTTGCCACTGGCGTCGGTGACGGTCAGCTCCAGCCAGAGTTCACGGAAATCGGCCACCCCGGTGGGCAGGGCATGGCCTGCGCCGGTATTGGCGACCCGCACCACCAGTTGCTGGTTCTTATCTGCAGCCTGTTCGATAAGGGCGGAGAGGGTAGCGCTGGAGCGCAAGAGCGCCAGACTCTCCTGCTCAAGGTCGGGATTTCGCAGCCCCACCAGCTGGTGCTGGGCGCCGGTAAAGTTGTGGCGATAGAGCCGCGCCTTCATGGTGCCGTTTTCGGTGGACTGGCCCGTCACCGGCGCGCCGCCATTGCCCGGCTCCGGGTTCATATGGCAGTCGATGCAGGTGCGCCGTTTGGCGGGATCCTCGGCCTTGGCGAAGCTGGACTTTTCCCACTCGTCCCAGGTGTTGACGATATTGGCGCCGGTGCCCGGGGCAAACTCGTTGTGGCACGACTTGCACAGGGCCGCGTCGCGGTAGAAATCCTTTTGATAGGAGGCTTTGTGGGCCGCCGGACGGGCGTTGATCTGCCGCTCGGCCAGCCAGTGCTGGAGGCTGCCGCCCGGGGCATCCTCGAACACATAGCTCTCGCGGTCTTTCAAATTCACGGTAAAGGCGCTGTTGCCGCCCGCGTCTTCTACCTTGGTGATGCGATGACAGAGCACACAGCCGGTCCCTTCCTCAACCACAGGTTCGCCCGCCTTGTGGGCGGCAATCAGCGAGGTGCCGCCCTGCTCGAACATGTGGGAGCCCTTGGGCAGATCCAGCTGGCCTGTCATCACCTGCTGGGGCATATGGCAGCCTTGGCACCACTGACCGAACGCTTCCCCTTCGGTTTCGCGGGCCAATGCCTGCACCACCTTGTAGTAGGGGTGGGAGTTGCCCATCAGCCGGTGGTTGCTCTCGCTCCAATCCTTGAAGGCCTGTTGGTGGCAGTTCTGGCAGGAGGCGGAGTTGAGCCACGCCTTCGGATGAGTGGTTGGCGCCTTGGCGGGATCCGTGCGCGGAGCATCGAGTCGCAGCCAGTTGGCGAGATAGGGGAGGTTGTCATCGGCGGTGACGAAAGCGTGCAAGTCCTCCATCATCGCTTTCACTTCCGGTTGGGGCATCGCGGGGTCAACTGCCTCGGCCCCATCGCGGGTGTCATGGCCCATGCCGCCCTGGGTCTGCTGGGTCATGCGCAGGTATTCGCCGACAAAATCCCCCGCCACCATGTTGGTGAGGTTGGCGTGGCCGTTGATGGTGTTGTCGCCGCTCTTCTGGCGATGGGCCGCCATCAGATAGCGGTTGGTGAAATTGAACCCGTCCAGATGGCAGGAGTTGCAGCTCATCCAGTTGTCTCCCGCCATGGGGAAGCGTGAGTTGGACGCTGTGTTACCAAGGTTGAATAGCCGCTCGCCACGCTGAAGCGGCGCGGGGCGCGGATCCGTCTCTACCAGCTTGGCGAAGTGGGGCACATCGACCGTGACTCGGGCAAACGGGCCGCTGCCGCCACTATTGAGGCGGGTAAGATCCTGCCCCATGGCGTTGTGCACCAGAATATGGTCACCGTCGATCAGCAAGTCCCGCGGATTCTGGCCCGGCAGGTGGCGCAAGAGCTGGGTCGCCTTGGCGCCCCCCTGAAACTTCTTGCGGCGGTGGCGGTTGTTGTTGGATTTGCCGCTGCGGGAGAGATCAAACACCAGCAGATCTTCCGAGCCCGCAAGGGTCAGATAGACCCGCTTGCCGTCGGCGGCGAAGCGCGCAGCAAACGGGTTGGAGACGATCTGGCTGCGGTTACCGACGCTTGGCAAATTGATCTGCAAAAAGAGCTGCTTTCTTTCATCGACCCGCTCTTTCTCCTCATCGAGAGCGATGATGGAGACGGCCGGAAAGACGGTGCTTTGAAACTGGAAGGGGTGGCTGAAGCTCCACAGCACATGGGGCAGCCAGGCCTCGCTGCCATCGGGGGAGAGGGCGATGCCATCGAGCAGGCGCGGCAATCCCTGGGAGTCGCTCGGCGTGTCGCTATGGGTCTCGGCCAGGGTGATGAGTTTGGGCTTGGGAAGCGAAGATCCCTTGGCGCCGTGGCCAAGCTTGGCGAGATCATAGATGGCGAGCTGTCCGGTCATGGCGTGGGTCAGCAGCAGGCGATCGTCGTCGGTCAGGGCCAGTCCACGGGGAGTCTCGGCGGTTTCTGCATCCAGCTTGAGGTTGCCTGTGGTGTCATAGGCTTGCAGGCGAGCGGATTCGAACAGCGTGATCCAGAACCACTGCCGCTTGGCATCGAAGGTGACCCCGTAGGGGCGATGGCCGGTGGGGATCGCCTTTTCCAGATCGAGATCATCATCCAGCAGCAACAGGCGATCACCGCTGTAGTCTGTGACCAGCAGGGTGCCGTCATCGGCGCGGGCAAGCTGGCGCAGATCGCCCCCCAGCTGCACCTCTTTGAGCCGCTTGCCGCTATCGCGCTCAAGCAGGGTGACGGAACCTGCGCTCAGGTTGGCGGTGACGAGGCGCGGGGCGCTTCCCTCCTCATAGGAAAGCATCCCTGAACCCATCTGCTGGGCCAACGCAAAGGGGCTGGTCAGCAGCAGGAGGAGGGCCAGCAGGGGTGACAAATATGCAGAGAACGATGACTTCAACATGAGATCAGGAGCGCCATTTCAAGATGGTCCAGCGCCAGGCGTGGCGCAGCACCAGAGGAGTTAACGCCAACGCGCTCAGCCAGTGGGCCCAGCTGGCGAGGTTGCCCATGGCATCGCCCGGAGTGCCGTGCAGCACCAGCAGCAGGCCGCTGGCCAGACAGATCAGCAGCAGGGCTTCAATAATTCGCCCCGTGGTGCGCAAAAAGGGTTTGTTGCTGCGGTTCAACAAGCTGCGATGGGAGAGCCAGAAGGCGCCAAACAGCAGCGGGAACAGGGTGAGCGAGAGCATCACATGGAAAAACAGATTCCAGCGTGCCAGCGACCAGAGCGGGGTCAGCGGCTCCCACAGCAGCAGACCGGAGAAGAACATCAGATAGAGGGTGCCCTCGGCAGCCTGATGGTGGTAGGCCAGCCACAGCCAGAATTGTCGGGGTGAGATAGAAAGGCTTGTCATAAAGGCTCCAGCACCCGGGCGGGGCAGCCCGGGGGGAGCAAGTTTATAACGCAGTAAGAGTAATGAAAAGTGTTATCAATTGTATTGCTGGTGAATCAAGGCTGAACAAGCACAGTGATCAAACTCGACTATTTATGCTCCGCCATCCGCTCCGTCACCGCATAGATGAGTGCGGCCAGCGAGAAGGCGAGAAACACCACCACGGACCACTTCATATCGACTTCGTTGATGATGTCATCTTCGAGAAACGCCTTGAGCACCTCCACTCCGGCAATAGTCACCAGCGAGTTGATGACGATGAGCTTGAGGGAGGCAAAGTTGATCTTGCTAAGCCAGTTGCTGCTAAGGGAGGCGCGCTGTTCTTCCGTCTGGATAAATTGCACATAGCCACAGATAGCAACCAGGATCAGCATCTGGGCCACCAGTATAAAGTCCACCAGGGTCAGCACGCCGGTAATGAGATCCAGATAGGGGATCTCGAAAATGTTTACAGAAAGCTGATAGAGCTGCATGGCAAATTTCACCATCAGCAATACCACGCAGATGAGGATGCCAATGTAGAAGGGGAACATCATCAATCTGCTGCCATTGAGCATGAAATTGAATCGACGCATAAAAACTCCAAGGTAAGGGAAGCTGGGTGATTATGACCTGAATTGAGGCTATTGGCAGCGACGTGTCGTCAAGTCAACAAGCTTTCACTATCACCTATTGCAGTACCGGCACAGCTGGTGCTGCAAGTCGTGAAGGTCTATCCCGGTAGTATGGGGGCTACCAGTTTGGTTCATAACTCCAGCTCGATTATGGGGATCTCCCAACGTTCGCTGCGCATCTTGGGTTGATACTCATCCTTTTCCTGCTCTTTACGCCGCTCTACCAAGGCGATCACTCTGGCTTCGCGGATTGTATTCACATCGAATTTCCAGGTTTCTTCTCCCTGTAGGGAGAGGCGAGCGATCTTGTGACTGCGGTGATAGACATGGAGCCTGTCCTGTTTGTCGGGGGCAATGCGTACGGCATCGCCTACTTTCAACGCTCTCAGTTTGTTGTGAATAGTCTGGCCTTCATCACTGTGACCTGCATATCCCAACACCAGTTGCGACATACCCATCATGGCGAAACGACGTTGTCTGTCCGGTCGGGTTGCGTTAGGTCTCTGCACGTAGCAGTGGGAGGCGATCAGTGGAATATGGGGATTACGTTGATCGTGGCGAGCCATGAGAACCAGCCTTTCGATAGCACGTGTCATCCCCACATAGAAGAGGCGCCGCTCTTCTTCCAGGTTACTGGCCGATAGCTCCGCCGCGCGTTGCCAGCCGCCGTCGAGAAGTATCACATGGCGATACTCCTCCCCCTTAACCCCATGCACCGTACTTAACAACACTCCTTTACCGAAGCGGATCTGGCGCTTTTGCTCGCTCAAATACTCGTAGAGGAACATCAGGAAGTGGTGGGCAGAAAGAGCGTGCTCTCCCTGGCTGGCTTGCCACTGAGCAATCAGATCGTGCAGTAGCTCCTCCCAACGGTTGGCCAGTGAGAGTGGAGGGAGAGGGGCTGCAAGTTGCTCCGCTGTCAGCAGGGCATGACCTTGCTGTTGTAGCCAATTCTGATAGCGCAAGATTTCACGGCAGCGATGCACAGGAAAACCGTTCTCTTTATCCAGAGTAAAACGACAGGGAATATCAGCATCTGCCAGTGCCGAGCGTACCCAGGCCAGTTCCTCCTTCTCCAGCCCATTACGGGCCAGCACGGCGATAGATTCCAGCGGGCAAGTGGGAGTCTTCTCACGGATAAGCGCGATATGTCTCACAACCTCGGCTGCCTGTTGGGCTGCATCCTGGCACTGCTGGATGATGACGCGACCCTGTGCTGTCTCCATCCCCTCCCAGTGCCCCCCAGCCACTTCCATCTTGCGCCTGTCGTCGATCTCGATGGGATGTGTACGCTTCATGCGATCCTGATTGTGCTCAATCAGGCGGTTGGAGGTCTCGATGATGTGGGCGGTGGAACGATAGTTCCAGGTCAGGAAGTGAGTCTGGGCGTTGTAGTCTTGCTCAAAGCGGCGAATAAAGCTGACGTTCGCGTCGCGAAAGGCGTAGATAGACTGGTCGTCATCGCCCACTGCCATCAGGTGCAGTCGCGCTTCTTCATCTTCTTCGCTTTTTCCAACCAGTGCAGCGATCAGTTGGTACTGCTGTTCGTCAATATCCTGGTACTCGTCGACGAGCAGGAATTGCAGACCCCCCAACAGCTTTTCCCGCTGCTCTTCCAACTCTAGACCGAGCTGGCTTTGCTCTCCCCGGAGCAGCTTGATAGCGTCATCAATGATGGTGGTAAAGTCGATATCGTCGGATGTCCGGTTTTGCACCGCATTGCCTGTCAGGCTCATCGCGAGACCGTGAAAGGTGAATACCGAGACCCGTGCTCCGTCACGCCCCAGCAACTCGGTCAGGCGTCGGCGCAGGGACATCGCCGCATTATGGTTGTAACAGAGCAACATGATCCGCGATGGGGAGATTTGCTTGACCCGCATCAGGTAGGCGCAGCGGTGGATAATCACCTTGCTCTTGCCTGAACCCGGGCCTGCCAGTACCAGCAAGTTTTGCTCGGGCGGTGCCTGAACGATCTGCTCCTGGGCACGGTTGTGAAGATCTTCGACAATGCGCTTCCAGGAGTGTTCGCTGGTCGCCAGCTCCAGGATTTTGTTGCGCCCTTTGAAGTAGTGACCGAGGAACTTGTCAGCTTCCATGGAGAAGTAGTCTGTCACCAGCTTTTTGGCTTTCTTGAAGTGTTCCAGGCTGATGCGGGCGTATTCATTCATCACATGGATCTGAATCACCTTCTGGCGATAGTGATGCTCAAGCGGCTGATAGTCTGCCTTGTTGTATTGTTGCTGCCGCTCAGCCGTCAGAGTGAGGGTCATGGCGCTTCGGAACACGGCAAGACCATTTTGCAGCACGATGGCGTGTTGCTCATGCAGGTAGAGCAGTGCCCGCTCTGCCCCTTTGAGCAACCACTCCTGCTGGCTGCTTGCCTCCCGCTTGTTCATGAGCTGAGCCACATCCATGTCTTCTCGCAGGTATTTGACCAGTTGCTCCAGGGCAAATGACAGCATCACCTGGCGCTGGACACTCTCTTCGCTGCTTGCCAACAGGGTGTAGAGAAAATCGAGGGTGGCGCCAGTGACACGATGGCGTTGATCAATTGTCTGCTCAATCTGGGACCAGGTTCGGTTGAAGGTGAGTTGGTAAAGATCCCGAGAGAGATATTTGACATCAATGGAGCCTTTCTCGCCCCCCGAGCGACCATCCTGGGCCCAGCTGGTCAGCAAATTGCGCAGCAAGCCAGGGTTACACCGTTCATGC
Source organism: Aeromonas sp. R4-1 (assembly GCF_040908325.1). Classification (NCBI taxonomy): domain Bacteria; kingdom Pseudomonadati; phylum Pseudomonadota; class Gammaproteobacteria; order Aeromonadales; family Aeromonadaceae; genus Aeromonas; species Aeromonas sp. R4-1. Next base: position 12,100 of record NZ_JBFODM010000030.1, on the reverse strand, counting down.
CCCAGATCTTTGATGGCCTGATTGACCAGTCGAATGTTAAAGATCAGCCCTTGCCCTGTATCAGGTTCGGGCTCTTGTTCACGCAAGGTGTCCAGCATCGCCTTTTCAATACTGTGTACTTGTCCGCAGAGCACCCTGGCATTGTCTCTTCCTTTGGGGCGAAGCCAGGTAGTCAGTAACATCCCCTGAGAGAGCAGACCGACATCCGCCATCTGGGTGAGTACCCGCATCACTTCACTGGCCTGAACACCACTTCCCTTGTCTGCCATGTATTGGCCTGCCTCTTCGGCAATGGCATCGGCACTGAGACCATCATCATCGGCAGCACTCATCAGCGCCTGGATAACCGCTTGCCAGATGGCTTTGGCCTTGGGAGCCAGTTTCAGACTGTCTACCCTTTTCATTGCCTCTTCTGTGGAAGCAAACAGAGGGCGCCCCTGAAAAACCTGAGTGATGTTGTCGCTACGTTCCAGATAGCCCGCTCGTTCGAGCCAGGCAATAGCTGTCTTGACCTTGGTATCCGCATTGCTGTCATCGGCAGCGAAGCTGGTTTCCACCTCTGGCTGGTTGATAAGCTCTGCACTGGTGGCGACCAGTGGCGAGTTGTTATCCTGCTTGCCTCCTTTGCTGGCCCTGAGTCTTATTCCGCGCAGGATCTGTTTGATATCGCGCAGGCTGACTTCACTCATGGCCTCGAGCTGGAACTGTTTCTCGATATCCTGTTCATCAAACAGCAGTACGCAGTGAGCTTGTGCTGTATCGCGGCCAGCTCGTCCCGCTTCCTGTAGATAGTTTTCGAGGGAGCCGGGGATATCGGCATGGATCACCAAACGCACATCATCCTTGTCGATCCCCATCCCGAAGGCATTGGTCGCGCAGATGACCCGGATCTCGCCATTGATAAATTGTTCGAGGGTGGTTTTCTTCTGGGCACTGTCCATGCGGGCGTAAAAGCGTGAGACAGGGAGGGATTGTTGCTGACCGAGGAAATCGGCCAGCTCGTCCACGCTGCGCTTGGTTGCGCAGTAGATAACGCAGGAACCGGGCTTTTCCTCACCGAAGAACTGCTCGAGCAGGTTAAGGATATGGCCCTGTTTATTGAGACCGGGACACTCAACGACGGCATATTCGAGGTTGGTACGTTCAACCCCTCCTTCCAGTCTGAGAAGAGGTCGGGGCTGTTTGTCGAGAAACTGGGCGCAAATATCCTCAATCACATCCGGTTTGGCGGTCGCGGTATAGCAGAAGACAGGAGGCATGGGGACCTGCTGTTCCTTGGCAATTGTGGCGATGGCCTTGGCGCAGTAGAGATAGTCAGGGCGAAAATCATGTCCCCATTTCGACAAGCAGTGCGCTTCGTCAAATACCCAGCCACCGATTTGACGTTGTCGTATTGCTTGTTTGACTGTGCGGTTGCGCAATTGCTCGGGGGAGATATAGAGCAAGGCGATATCCCCCATGCGGATCTGTTCAAGAATCGCGCCTCGCTCTGGTAGCGTCAGCAGCCCCGAGATAGCGGCAACCCCTTCAATACCGGCCTTGTGTTTAAGGTTGTCCACTTGATCTTTCATCAGTGCCTGCAGGGGGGATATCACGACCGTGAGAGCACCGCTTCGCTGGTTACGCACCAGTGCCGGGAGCTGGTAGCAGAGCGACTTGCCACCGCTGGTTGGGAGTATGCCGAGCAGTGCGACGCCAGCCATGGCTTCCTCGATCAAGGTCTTCTGCAATGGTGTCCCATCAGGCAGGTTGCGAAAGTTGTCGAGCTCGAAGATTCGCTGCAGATGGCGGCGTGCGTCGTGGTTCTCCTGACAATAGCTGCAGTCAGCATGACCGCAGTGACGTTCACGAATTGTGTGAATGATTTCTGCGGTCTGGGGAAAGCGGCGCCAAATCCAGGGGGGCAACACGGAGTTCCCGCCGGACACGGGCAACCAGGCGCAGGCATAAGCCAATGGTAACAACAGCATGGGTTGACGCAGGGCATCACCAATCACTCGGTTGAGCTGATTGGGACACGCTTTCTCATGGGCAATGCTCTTGATGAGAGTGGGTAGCTCCGAGACCCGCACTGGCGGGCGGCCTGTCAGTCTGGCAAACACCAGTGACAGACCCTGAGTGTTAAATTGCGCCATGACTCCCTGGTCGAACAGATATTGATAAAGCTGCAATTGGGACAGGGGTAAGGCTTGTAGTGCTATCAGCTGTTCCGAGAAGATCTGCAATGCGAGCCTTGCATCCGCGACCGGATCATTGAGGGTATCCCGAACCAGTTTGTAATCCTTGACCAAGCGGTGATAGGGGTTTTTGGGAAAGGCAAGGGGAGATAGATAGAGGGTATCTATTACCGGCTTTTCGAGAAGTAACTGAGGGCGTACAGCCTGTTTGGCCAACCAGGGGAGATCAAAATCGAGAATATTGTGACCAAGGATCACATCCGCCTCTTGTGCCAGCGCATTTAGCTCCTTGAGTGCGAGATCCTGCGGGCCCTTGAGATTGAGTTCACGACCAGCCAGGAGCGCCCCCAGATGACGGAGTTTTTCGTCCCGGGTCAGTTCAAGGTCAAAGGAAAGAATTTTGTCATCCCCAAACAGGGTCACGACATCAGTCGAGTTCATTAATAGCCATCTCCATCTGGCGTTGAACTCTCATGGCGATAATAAGTGCCAAGAGATCAGTGAGTTGGCCGAATATTACCCGAAATGTTGAGTGGTGGCATCATTCAGAGCCCTCTGGTCTCAGTTCTTTTGGCTGGCATCCCGTTTTGGTAAATGTCCCTGCATCCTTAATGGCTCATGTTTGGAAAGTGTCGTCCTTGTCATGGTCAACCCACTGATCTTGTGAGACTATTTCCCTTCCTTCTCCAATCGGAACGCATTGTGTCCCTCGATTACTACCAGCGCCACGCCACCGAATTGGCGACTCGTTACCAGCAGGTATCTGCTCGCGCTGTTCACGGCGACTGGCTCACTCTGCTGGAACCTTGGTTTTTGGCTGCGCCGCGCAGGTTGCTCGATGTGGGGGCTGGCAGTGGTCGTGATGCCGCGTTTTTAGCCGGGCTCCATCGGGGCCACTGTGTGGTCGCTGTCGAGCCCTGTCAGGCACTCGCTCTACAGGGGCAATGTCATACCCGTGAGGCTGCGGTGACGTGGGTCAATGACGCTATGCCTGCTCTCTCTCGCGTGACGGGCACTTTTGATCTGATTTTGCTCAGTGCTGTCTGGATGCATCTACCCCCGAAGTCTCGTCCCTTGGCGCTGGCACGTCTTCATGAGCTGCTCTCACCAGATGGTTATCTGGTACTGAGTCTGCGCCTGGTTATCTCGGAGCAGGAGATGCGGGAGCGAGCCATGTATCCGGTAGCTGTCGATGAAGTGGAGCGGCTTGCATTGGAGGGGGGGATGACACTGCTCCATGTGTCAGAACCACAGGGGGATGCCTTGGCGCGTACCGGGTTGAGTTGGCAGAGTCTGATCCTTGGGGGTGAACATGCACGCCTCCCCTGAGCAACAACTCGCTTTTATTGCCTATCTGCAACGCATCTTTACCGAAGGCGATTTTGTGGCCACTTACAAGTGCGCCTTGCTCCACGGGATTGCAGATATCGCGATTGAGCGCAGTACCGAGACCCATGATCTGACCGCGGCGCGCACTATTACGCTGGACGAACTGGCCACCAAGTTTGTGGAGCTTTATTGGCAGCACAGTCTGCCCTACTCGGCGACGGGAGAAACGGCTACCTTGCTCAAACAGAGCAGCGGTCGTCAGGCCATCATGCTGACGGAGTTGTCCCGGCTGCGTGCAGAGGGGGTCCGCTCGGTAACTACACTGCGTCGGCACGACGCCTGGCGGCCTCTTCTTGCCCGAGTTCGGCGCATCCTTGTTGAGGGGCCCTTGTGGCGTCTGCAGATCCTGGGTGGGCGAGAGGAGTGCCACCTCTATCCTCATCAAAGGGGCGCGGATCATATCTGCCTGAACCCCGGAATTCTCTACTGTCTCCACCGCTTTTACGATCTGGTGGTCTCCCTCTCCCGACAGCATTGGTTGCAGCTTATCTGCGACATCAAGGGGAATCAGCCACTGATTGGCCCAAGTGTAGGGCTGGAGAATTTTCTATTTGGTTCAAGCCGTCAGGCGCTGGGACGGGTGGGGGAGGTTTTGAGGGACTTGCAGGGGGGAACCTGTTTTTACTGTAACAAGGCGATACACGGGAGTGGTGAGGTAGACCATTTCATCCCCTGGCGTCGTTATCCAATCGATTTGGGCCACAACTTCGTACTGGCACACGCCAACTGTAACCGGAGCAAACGGGATTTTCTTGCCGCTCCCGAGCACAGGGATGCCTGGTACGAGCAGAATATCCTGACCCATGGGGCGTACCTCACTGACGAGCTGTCCCCTCTGGTGAGCATCGACGCCGAGCGTTCTACCGCAATCGCCACTTGGGCCTATCAGCAAGCACTCCGTGAGCATGCTCGGTTGTGGCGTGGTATTGACCTGTTTGTGGACGTGACAGCCCCCAGTGTGGGGATGAGTAATCTAGGCTTCTCTAGACTCTTCTGAGGCAGATACGAAAAAGCCCAGCCAAAAGGCTGGGCTTTAGAATTTGGCTCCCTCGACAGGACTTGAACCTGTGACATACGGATTAACAGTCCGCCGTTCTACCGACTGAACTACGAGGGAAAAAGTGGCTCCTCCTACTGGACTTGAACCAGTGACATACGGATTAACAGTCCGCCGTTCTACCGACTGAACTAAGGAGGAATTGCCTGTCTCGTCAAGACGGGGCGAATATTAATGACCAGGGCGGCGGGTGTCAACCCGCGAATTTCCCGAAAACCGGATTTTCGGACTGTTTGCCCAAAAGTTGCGCTTTGCGGTTTATTTTCAGCACAATCAGTCCCTTGCCATCGCCTTGGCCAACTGATGCAGGGAGCATTGGTTAGGTTCGTATCAACCTGATGATGCCAGCATGATATTGCGAACGTGCTGGCAAGCCAATAAGACTCAAGTGGTGAACTTTGCAGCTAAATGGGGCAGCGCAATCATCAACATCGGCGATTTGGTAGCAAATAGGCCAAATAACGGGTGAGCGCGCGTTTCATTGATCCTGCCCATCGAAAAAATGGCCCGTCTGGAGTAAGGTTACGCAGGATACCATCGCCGCGTCGACAGCCCTGCCGGCCCTTGATGATGATCGGGCGCCGGATCTCTCCGGCCTTTATCTCCCTCTTCTGGTATTACGATATACATGCACAAGCAAGCCTCTTTAAATAGCGTGAAGCTCGCCATAGCCTTACGCCAGTCCTGTATTGATGAACCCTACAGCATGGCCCGCTTCGGCCGTGATCTTATCGCCGGTGTGACGGTGGGCATCATCGCCATCCCGCTCGCCATGGCGCTGGCCATCGCCAGCGGTGTACCGCCACAACACGGTCTCTATACCGCCATCATCGCCGGTATCGTGATCGCCGTGACCGGTGGCTCCCGTTACTCCATCTCCGGCCCAACCGCTGCCTTTGTAGTGATCCTCTACCCGGTCGCCCAGCAGTTCGGGGTTGGCGGTCTGTTGATGGCGACGCTCATCTCAGGCCTTTTTCTGGTGGCGATGGGGATGGCCCGTCTTGGCCGCCTTATCGAGTACATTCCCCCGTCAGTGACGCTGGGCTTTACCGGTGGTATCGCCATCGTGATCGCCACCTTGCAGATCAAGGACTTCTTTGGCCTGAGCGTGCCCGAGATGCCGGAAACCTATCTGGGCAAGGTCGAGGCGCTGACCGCCGCCCTGCCAAGTTGGCAGTGGGGCGATACTCTGGTGGGGGTCGCAACGCTGGCCGTGCTGCTGCTCTGGCCACGCCTGCGTCTGCCGGTGCCGGGCCACCTGCCCGCGGTACTGGTCGGGGTGGGCCTGGGTTTTGGCCTCCATTACTTTGGGGTGGATGTGGCCACCATCGGCAGCAAGTTCAGCTATACCCTGGCCGATGGCAGCCAGGGGATGGGGATCCCGCCCATCGCGCCGACACTGGTGATGCCCTGGGCCTTGCCCGGACCGGATGGCTTGCCGGTTGAATGGAACTTAGCGGCTGTTGAGCGGCTGCTGCCTGCCGCCTTCTCCATGGCGATGCTGGGGGCGATCGAGTCGCTGCTCTGCGCCGTGGTGCTCGATGGCATGACCGGTCGCAAACACAGCTCCAACGCCGAGCTGGTGGGGCAGGGGCTTGGCAACATCTTCGCCCCCTTCTTTGGCGGCATTACCGCTACCGCCGCCATCGCTCGCTCTGCCGCCAACGTGCGTGCAGGCGCTACGTCCCCCGTCTCGGGGATCGTCCATGCGCTGGTGGTGCTGGCCGCCATTCTGGTGCTGGCCCCCTGGCTTTCCTGGTTGCCGCTCTCGGCCATGGCTGCCTTGCTGCTCATCGTGGCCTGGAACATGAGTGAAGCGCACAAGGTGGTGGAGCTGATCCGTCGCGCGCCCAAATCCGATGTGCTGGTGCTGCTGGTCTGCCTGTCGCTCACCGTCATTTTCGACATGGTCATCGCCATCACTTTCGGGGTGATCCTGGCGTCCCTGCTCTTTATGCGCGAAATCGCCAAGATGACCAAACTGCACGATTTGGCCGAGCACAAGCGCTATGCCCATGAGGTGCCGAACAATGGCCTGCTCTACAAGATCAACGGCCCGCTCTTCTTCGCAGCGGCCGAACGGGTCTTTGCCGAGCTGGAATCACAAGTGAAAGGGCACAAGGTGCTGGTGTTGCAGATGGAGGCGGTTTCCATCCTCGATGCGGGCGGCCTGTCTGCCTTCCTCCACTTTGGCAAGCAGATGGCTAAAGCCGGTGTCGAGTTGCGGGTGGCCGAGTTGCAGTTCCAACCGCTCAAGACCCTGGCCCGTGCCAAGGTGCGGCCGCAGCCCGGCAAGCTGGAATTTTACGGCTCGCTGGAAGAGGCGCTCAAAGGTGAACATTTGCACGAAGCGGCAGTAAATTGATTGAAAGGGATACGAAACGGCATATTTTTAGTCACTTGGTTCGGATATTGAGCAAACGAACGCAAAAAGTAAAAAAATGCATTGACCAAAAGCCATCGTATCCCTTACATTACGCCCCGTCGCCGCGGCATGGTCCGCCAGCGAATGTGCAGCTCAAGCACATAAAGCAGTGAGCAAAAATTTGGTGAGGTGTCCGAGTGGCTGAAGGAGCACGCCTGGAAAGTGTGTATACGGCAACGTATCGAGGGTTCGAATCCCTCCCTCACCGCCAAATCGATTGCGAATCAACCCTATGAATTTCATAGGGTTTTTTCGTATCTGGAGCCTGCGAATCGACTGGTGTCACATGAAGGTGTCACACTATGCCGACCTATCTGCTCAAAAATCGCCACGGGAACTACTACACCCGTATCACCTTTCCCCATACCTTAAGACAAGCAGGCTGCCCCGCTGAGGCCCGCGTTTCCTTGCGTACCAAGGATTACGCAGTAGCGGGCATGCGCAATCTGCTAGTAGCCCACGGCCTCAAATCGATGACCTGCCGACTGGCACAGCAGATGGGTCAATCGCTCCCCACTACGATCCGCGCCATGCTAGATACCGAGCTGCTTGCCCTGCGTCGGCAGCTGGAACAATCGGAGCTGGTTGCGCACACCCTGACCGCCGCTCCTGCTGAGCTCATCCACCTTGAGCGTGAGAGGCCGATACCCGCAGCGGCACCCTATGCTGATATTGCGCTGCCTGCTCCCGTCACCAGCCTAAGCGCCCTGCAAACCGCCTTTATCGAACGTAAACAGCAAGACGGCATCTCGCGCCGCTCCCTCGACCAATTGCAGCAACGCACACTCGCCCTGGTGGAGCTGATGAGCGCCGACTTCGCAGTCGCTTTGCTGAAATACCGCCACATCGACGCGTTTATGCTGCATTTGACCCAGAAAGGGCTCAAAGAGAAGACCCTGCGCGAGTACAAAGCCGCCTGCTCCCAGATGTTGGGGTTTGCCGTGAAGATGGAATACATCGGCCAGAATCCCTTCAACGACATCAAAGTCAAACGCAGCCAGCCCACTCCACGGCCACGCTGGGAGCGGCCCCAGCTCAAGCGGTTGTTTGGCTCGCCCACCTTTACCCTGCACGCCTACCACAACAGCGATGACTTCTGGCTGCCCTTGGTGTTGCTCTACACAGGGGCCAGACCGGCGGAGATATGCCAGCTACAAGTCGGGGATGTGGTGACCGACGATACGATTCCCAGTTTTGACATTACCGACGAGGGGGAATCCCAATCAGTCAAAACTGACCACAGCAAACGGCGGGTGCCGATTCACAGCAAATTGATTGCGCTGGGCTTTCTGCACTATGTGGAACAACGGCGCAGACAGGGCCATACCCAGCTGTTCCACTGCAAGGCTGTGGGGGAATTTGGCGAGTGGACGAAAGGGTTTGAAGGCCGCTTCTCTCGTTCCTTGAATAAGTTGGGATTTGCGGCAGGTCAGCGACCCACGGCTTACGGCTTTCGCCATGCTGTCATCGATGAGTTGCAACGATTAGATACCCCCGAGCATGTGGTCGCCGACTTGGTGGGCCACAGCAAACAGGGCTTCACCTATCGCCACTACGGTAAGCAGACGCCAGTGCAGCGGTTACAGCAGGTGATTGAGCTGCTGGACTTTAGCGATGAACTGGCATTGGTAGCGGGGTATGGCTCGGTGAACTAGGCCCCGAAGGCTTCCCTTGGCAAGGGGTTCTCCACCCCACTCCGTTCGCAGGCTCACTACGGGGGTTCCGGGTGCGTTACACTCACCACCCCCCCATACTTACGTGCGTAAGTATGGTTTTTGGGGCCGTTCTTACGATGTGCTTTCTAAGCATACTTACGTGCAAAAATGGATGTCTCCACCACCTGGCTACCAGAGAATGGGCAAATGGCAAGTTGAGGGGAGGTTGCAATGACAGATACCAGGCGATGCCAGGTTGCCAAATGAAAATCTTCCGATATACGGCAAGAGGCAGGCGTCTTATCAAAGAAATCCTAGGCTGGTTATGGTTATCTCGATGGTACACAGCAGGGCGGAGGCATATACCCGGTCACCAAAACGCTCCACAATCAACTGGTGTCGATGCAGCAGCAGGCTGCAATAGCATGAGAGAGCAACGGAATATGTACGGTGTAAAAACGCGCTACATCATGCCGCCAATGATGCGATTTTGTTCCAACGATAGATAACGAAATAAGGCAAGAGCAAGGTCACTCCTGCACCGTACATTTTTGCTGCGCAAATGTACGGTGTTCTGCTGCGCAGACCGGAGCCTTGTCAGGGTTGCCACCCTGAACCCGCCTGGGCTGCCGCCCAGACCCGTAAGGTATAAGGGCTGACAAGCAGTCAGAGGGTACTTATTCTCACTGCTCCCTAGCGGCCCCGGTCGTGCATTGAACCATCATTACTTAACCAAACGCCATCGCTGAGATAAACATCGCCCTCGTTATCATCAATGGCTAGGGCATCGTAGAGTTCGCGCATGTCATCTGTTCCTTTCATTTCGGCGGATTGGTAGCTATCGTATAGTTCGAAGAATCGAGATAGCAGGGCGTCTATTTCGTTTCTATCTGCGTCGACATCAGTGGAGTTTTTCGTATCTATTACGCAAATGCTTACGTACTCCCTATCTTTCCAATCAGACTTAACTACCGGTCTTGTATTTATTTCAACCCCTAATCGCCATGCAGCTTGAACTAAACGTGGCCTGTTGTTGCAAACTTTAATTAGACCATCATCTTCACTTGCTGTTGCTGTCATAAGCTCCCACTGTGGATTTTCACCCAAAATCCGAAGGAAAATCACTTTATTGCATATGACGATGTAGCTCTCTCTGCTGTGCAGACCGCTTTTTCTTGATGAAATTATCTCGAAGGAAGTCATCTGTCCTGTCCTTTATAAGTATTACCCAAATAGCATCAATTTGGGAAACAGCCCATTATTACGTCTATTTCCCGTCTGGCCAGACGAACTTAGGTATTATCAGCGGCCTAACCTCCCCAAAAAATGCGTACTACTACCTAGCGTACATAGTTTCAATGCCTGGATGATGGTTTTTTCTCTTTTGATCATTAAGAACTGCATGACATTCGTAAATTTCCATTTCTACCTGTTCTGGAGTGCTTATGGGATAGATACGGCTATCTTTACTTGGAAGTTTATTTTCAACATCATCTAGAAAATCACGCAATGCAATAATGCATTGTTTAGAGTCTGAGTTGTAATTAGGATCGGAAAGTGCCTCACCATTACCAAAGTTAATTTCAAAATGAATCTTATTTGTAGTTTCGCAACCCACGCCCTCTTCATTCGCTATTGTAAAGCAACCCACAACAACGGTGATCACAGAGAATCCTGTAGTAGTTGACTGTTTTGAACTGATTATTTTTTTAAAAATACACTCAGCAAAATATCCAGCACTTTTACGCCTCCAAATTGAACTGAACGCAATCTGAATGCCATTTAAATAAATGGAAATACCAAAAATATTTTCAACCTTTATTACATCACCATAATGATACCTATCCTTTAAATAAAACCCATTTTTATTAAGTTCATTGCTCCAGTCGCTATCATAAAGATAATGAAATTCGTGTTCTTTTATCAGCGAACCACTCTGCCAGAGGTTAACTTGTTCTTTGTAATTATACACAACCTCAATTAATTCATGATGTTCAGCATCTGGTCTAACATACGCCAAAAATGGTGAGTAATAATCTGCAAACTCCCCCTGATGAATATGATTCACAGTTCTATTGAGAATAATGAAACCTGTATATATATTATTCATAAGAACAATGGAGTTTGGATATTTGAACTTCAAATACGCCCTTGCTTTTTCTCTAAATGAATCTAGTTGCGCTCTTCTTTTTCGAGAGCACAATTCGTAATCTGCCCTTGTGAAAATCAAAGCTCTTTTATTTTTATTAAATAAATCAAACAACCCCATATATGCATCCTTTAATGTTATTAAATTTCAGGGGAGTGCGATCACGTGGGCCGCACCTTCACCATTACTATCATGCCCAGGGCGCGAGCGTGAACAAATTGTTAGATTTTGGCCACTGTCGCCAACCCTGCCGCTGACACCTGTTCGAGGTAGCCACTCCCTCATCCATCCCCTCATATGAGCGAGGCGGGGCGCTGATTTCAGGGTATTATAGTCAATATCCGACTACGACCGTGCCGGGGATTGACTTTGTTGAGTGGGTGATTCATTCATGTGAGTCAAAGCGCCTTCGATAAGAAATTTAAAACGAGCAACTGTAGGAACGTGCACTCACGCCAAAAAGCTAATTTATTATTCATTAGATGAAATGCTGTTTGTTTCTGGTTGAACTGGCCCTAGATGAGGGAAACGCAGCTCAAACTACCCAGAGTCATCAGGGTGCTTATTGCTGATGAGCTCGAAACAAGATTCCAGTGGAACCACTATACAGTTAAACAATGAACCCTGAATAGATGTATAAATTCACATGTCACATTTTCAGGCAGAAGTTGGCTTAACCTCCCGTTTTTACCACCTCCCCCTTGATGTTGATCACCAACATTCGATAATCGAGACGGCCAGACAACCCACATAGGCCTCGTTTGAGGTTAACATGGTTACATGCTTGACGGTGTCACAGTTTTCTGTCATTTTTACCGTGTTTTATAACCATAATCGGTTGATTCATAACGCTTTAGTGAGTGATTTCGAGGGTTCGAATCCCTCCCTCACCGCCAAATATAACCCGTTGAATTTCAACGGGTTTTTTCATTTCTAGACTTACGTGATTTTTTTCCTGGATCAACTGGGTGGAACAATCATGTATCTGAGCAAAAATGCCTCCGGCACCTACTACACTCGTCTCCCGCTGCCTAAGTCATTACGTGACCGTGGCTTGCCCTTCGCTATCCGTACTTCCCTTTGCACCAAAGATAGGCAGCTCGCTGTAGACCGAAACCTGGCTGTGGCAGCTCGTACTCGCGCACTTATCGCAGCTACCCCTGCTGATACTTCCCCTCGCAGTTTCTATCGCTGGATCCGCGCCGATCTTGACGCTTTCAAGGCTGCGGGGTTCATCCCTCCTCAAAC
>NZ_JBFODM010000003.1:0-127583 GCF_040908325.1 Aeromonas sp. R4-1 | reverse complement strand
GGCATTTACGGGAGAAAAAATCGGCTCAAACATGAAGAAATGAAATGACTGCGTCAGCCGAGAAGAATTTCCCCGCTTATTCGCACCTTCCCTAGTAGTTTTAGGAAATTAGCAGCCTTCTATGACAGATTGAAATGGGGATGGTAGATAATAATTTATCAACAGTCATTAAATAATAACCTGTTGTTTTATGCTTGATCTTTAAGTAAGCCCACCCGTATAACGGGTGGGCTTACTTCTATTATCACCAGACTAACCCGAGATATTTAACTCACACCAGCAATCAAACCAACGGCGGCGTCCGTGGCGGTACCATACGCTTGCTGCCGGTGGACTCGAAGGCCGAGGCAAAGCGCAGCAGGTTGTTATCGTCATAGGCGCGACCGGCGAAGGTCAGGCCCACCGGCATGCCGATATCGGCCATCACCCCCATGGGGACGGTAACGGTCGGCACGCCGAGGTGGCGAATGGCGAGGTTGCCGTTGGCAACCCAGATGCCGTTGCTCCAGGCGATATCGGCGGAGGCCGGATTCACATCCGCATCAGCCGGGGCGACGTCGGCAACGGTCGGGAACAGCACGGCGTCGAGCTTGAGCCCGTCCATCCAGTCCTCCAGGTCCAGCTTGCGAGTCTTCTCCAGACCACGCAGGCCGTCCGGCACTGTGGCGATCTCGTCCCAGGATTTCAGGCCGCGCTTGGCCATATTGACGTACTCGTCCATGCCCGCCGCCAGATCGCCCTCGCGGTTCGGCAGGGTGCCCGGGTCGTGGGGGAAGATCTTCGGCCCATCGACATCCTCAAGCTTGTTCAACTTGGGATCGCCGTTGGCGCGCAGGAAGTCGTCGAACGCCCAGCCGGAGAGCTCCCACAGCTCGTCGTTGAGAAACTCCGGGCTCACGATGCCGCGATTGAACACGGTCGGCGCGCCGGGTCGATCCCCTTCGCAGTTGGAGACCAGCGGGAAGTCCACTTCGATAACTTCGGCGCCAGCGGCTTCCAGCGCCTTGCGCGCATCTTCCCAGAGGGCGATCACGGTCTCGCGGGTATGGATGCGCTGACCGGTCGGGCCGCCGATGCCGGGATTTTCGCTGGTGCCAGCCAGTTCATCCTTGTTGATAAACATGCGCGGCACGCCGAGGCGCTTGCCCTTGAGGGCATCGGCCTTGGCTGCCAGCTCCAGATAGGAAGCCGGACGCACTTCAGAGGCCTTGGGCAGCTGCACCCAGGGCTGCATGCGCCACAGATCGCCACGGGTCTCGGCATCGTCGGCGACCACTACGTCGAGCACTTCCAGCAGATCATTCATGGTGCGGGCATAGGGCACCACCACATCCATGGTCGGAGTCAGCGGCCAGTTGCCGCGCACCGAGATGACGCCACGGGACGGGGTGTAGGCACACAGACCGTTGTTGGAGGCAGGGCCACGGCCGCTCGACCAGGTCTCTTCCGCCAGACCGAAGGCGGAGAAGCTGGCGGCGGTGGCAGTACCGGCGCCGTTGGAAGAGCCGGAGGCAAACGGCGCGGTCAGGTAGTCGGCGTTGTAGGGGCTCTCGGCACGGCCATAGACGCCGCGCTGCATGCCACCATTGGCCATCGGCGGCATATTGGTTTTGCCAAGGCAGATGGCACCGGCGGCGCGCAGGCGCTCAACGGTAAAGGCATCGCGCTGGGCCACCAGATCCTTGAAGGCCGGGCTGCCGGAGGCGGCGGTCAGCCCCTTGACCAGATAGCTGTCTTTGGCGGTGTAGGGGATGCCGTCGAGCGGGCTCAGGGTCTCGCCACGGGCGCGGCGGGCATCGGAAGCCTCGGCCTCTTTCAGCGCATCGGGATTGGCAACCACCACGGCGTTGAGTTTGGTGGCAGTCTCGGGGCCGTTGTAGGCCTCGATCCGGGCCAGATAGGCCTTGACCAGTTCGACCGCTGTGGTGCGGCCTGATTCGAGCTCGGCACGCAGCTCGGCAATGGAAACCTCGGTCACTTCGATCATGGGGATCTCCTGTAAAAGGGTGACAGTTTGTCATGATGATCGCCGCATCAGCGCCTGCGACCATCACACTATCAAGGGATAAAACCCCACTGAGTGGGGTTTGGAATACTCACCGGAACCGGTTCTTATTTGCCGGAAGGGATCTGCTGAGTAATGCAGTGGATATTGCCACCGCCCAGCAGGATCTCGCGAGCCGGCACGCCGATCACGGTGTGCTCCGGGAAGATCTCTTCCAGAATGCGCTGGGCTTCGCCATCGGTGGCGGCATCCAGCAGCGGATAGACGATACGATCGTTGGTGATGAGGAAGTTCACGTAAGAACCGGCCAGACGGCCCTCGGCCTCGCGCGGCACACCGCTGCCGCTCTCGACACCGGCAGACTCCTCTTCAGTGCAGAACAGCGGGCCCGGCTGGGGCAGCTTCCACACTTTCAGCTTGCGACCCTTGGCATCGACCGCCGCTTCCAGCACCTTGAGGGCAGCCACGGAGCGGGCGTACTGGGGATCGTTCTGGTCGTCAGTCCAGTGCAGGGCCACTTCACCCGGACGCACGAAGCAGCACATGTTGTCGATGTGGCCGTCGGTTTCATCCATGTAGACGCCTTCGTCCAGCCAGATAAAGCTGGTGACGCCGAGATAGTCGCGCAGGTGAGCTTCGATCTGCTCTTTGGTCAGGTGCGGGTTGCGGTTTTCGTTGAGCAGGCACTCGGCGGTGGTCAGGCAGGTGCCTTCACCATCGACGTGGATAGAGCCCCCTTCCAGAATCAGCGGCGCGTCGTAACGAGCCATGCCGTGCTGGGCCAGCACCTGGGCTGCGACCTCTTCATCCTGATTCCACGGGTAGTAGAGACCCCCCTTGTGACCGCCCCAGGCGTTGAAGCCCCAATCCACCCCACGGCACTCGCCGGCCGCGTTGGTGACGATGGTGGGGCCGGTATCGCGGGCCCAGCAGTCATCGCTGTTCATTTCGACCAGGGTCACATGGGCGGGCATGATGGCGCGGGCCTGCTCCATAAACTGGGCTGGCACCCCCATAAAGACCGGGGTGGCTTGCCCGATGGCATCCGCCACCTTGGCGAAGGTCTCTTGCGCGAAGCGACCGGCTACGCGCCAGTTGTCCGGGCGAAACGGCCAGATCATCCAGACGGCCTGCTGGTGCGCCCACTCGGCGGGCATGGTGAAGCCGTCGGCGGCCGGCGTGGAGTTAATGGTCTTGATGCTCATCGCAAGGCTCCTTGCATGGATTGAGGCCCCGTTTACGCCAGATGCGGTGCGGGAACCCGGAAAAATAACAGTGGGTCGCAGATTAAGACGTTGCGCCCCCATCCATCAAATGAATAGGATGGATTGTCCCATAAACACGGCGAATAATCCCCCCATGAAACTGCACCAGCTCGACCTCAATCTGCTGCTCGCTTTTGACGCCCTGATGACGCAGGGCAGCGTCACCCGCGCCGCCGAAGCGCTCTTTATCAGCCAGCCCGCCATGAGCCACTCCCTTAACCGGCTGCGCACCTTTCTCGGCGACCCGCTCCTGGTGCGCACCCCGCAGGGGATGCTGCCGACCCCGCGCGCCCAGCGGCTGCACCTTGGGGTGCAGCAGGCGCTGCGGCTGCTGGAGCAGCAGCTCACCGAGGAAGAAGAGTTCGAGCCGAGCCAGTCGAAGCGGCGCTTCGTGCTCTGCACTACCGACTACGTGGAGTGCGTGCTGATCCCGCCGCTTATCCAGCGGCTCAGACGGCTGGCACCTGGGGTCACCATCGAGATCCGCATCCTGCGTGACACCCTGCCCGAAGCTGAACTGGCGAGCGGCGAGATCGATCTGGTGCTGGGGTTTGACGAGTACATGCAGGTGCCGGGGTATCTGGGCAAGGAGACCTGGCTCACCGAGCCGCTGGCCGGACTGGTGCGCGCCGATCTGCCGATTGCCAAATCGGCCCCCGCCGGCGCCGAGGATGACCCCTCCCAGTGGCAGGAGCGCATCACCCTGCAGCAGCTTATCGCCATGCCCCATGTGTTCCACTCGCCCCTTGGCACCTCGGAGGCGAGCCTCGACCGCTATCTGAAGAGTCAGGGCTTTAGCCGCACCATCTCGGTCAACAGCCAGAGTTATATGTCCGCCGCAGCCATCGTCAGCCAGAGCGATCACCTGCTGGTGCTGCCCAGCATGGTAGCCGAGCTGCTCGCCACCCACTGGCCGCTGAAAAGCCTGCCGCTGCCCGAGGACGTGCCCGACTACCACCTCAACTGCGTCTGGCACCCCGTGCATGCCCAGCAACCCGCACTGGTGTGGCTGAAAGATTTGATGAAAGAGCTGGTGGGGCCGAGGTAACCCTCCCGCAAACAACAGTGGCTCCCGAGGGAGCCACTGTTGTTTCTGCGGTATCGCGTTACGCCCGCAGGGCCCGCATCAGCTGGGCGACTACGTCGTCGAGCAGGGGGCGATCGGGGCGGCACTGGGCGAAGGTGACCAGCCCTTGCAGGTTGATCAGCAGCAGGGCAGTGAGGGTATGGATATTGCTATCCGGGGCCAATTCACCCTTGGCCTGCGCCTGCGTCAGCAACTCGGCCAGATCCTGCTCCAGCTCGCCATAGATCCCCTTGACCCGCTGGGTCAGCTCCTCATCCTGCTCGCTCAGCTCCATCATGGTGCGGGTCACCAGACAGGAGCCGCAGAGCGCCTCACCCACAATCCGGTCGAGATAGGCCGCAAGGCCCGCCAGCGGGCTCGGGTTGTCGAGCAGGGAGCGGCGCAGGGTGCGTTTGCCCTCGACATAGTGATCCACCGCAGCCAGCAGCAGGCCTCGCTTGTTACCAAAGGCGCCGTAGATGCTGCCCGGGTGCAGGCCGGTGGCAGCCACCAGCTCCTGCATGGTGGTTTTGGCATATCCCTTGGCGCGAAACGCTTCCATGGCATTTCGCAGTACCTCGTCCCGATCAAACTCGGCTATGCGCATGGTTCCTCCCGTGGGAAATGGTTCACCGGCAAGGAGCAACAGGGCCCGCCGATAAAGAGTGGCTGGAAAGGGCGGCAAGTTTACCCCAGTCGCCCGCTCGGGCCAACCTTCTTGAACGCGCATTCAAAAAAAGCTTGCGCCCGACGCAAAAAACGTCTTGAATGCACGTTCAAGAATAACCCGTTCAGGACAACCTATCATGAATACCCTGTTTCAGCCGTATCGACTCAATGACACTCTGACCCTGGCCAACCGTTTCATGATGGCCCCGCTCACCCGCTGCATGGCAGGCCCAGGTCTGGTGCCGACCGAGCAAATGGCTGCCTATTACGGCCGCCGCGCCGACATCGGCCTGATTGTTTCCGAGGCCGTCATCATCCGCCCCGACGCGCAGGGCTACCCCAATACCCCGGGCCTCTTCACCCAGGCGCAGATCGATGGCTGGAAAAAAGTGACCAGCGCCGTGCACGCCAAAGGCGGCAAGATCTTCGCCCAGCTGTGGCACGTCGGTCGCCTCTCCCACCCCTTCTTCCATCAGGCTGAAGTGTTGGCCCCCTCTGCCGTGGCGCACGAGGGCACTGTGCCCCGCATGCGCGAGCTGACCTATCAGGTGCCGCGCGCCCTGACCGAGGCGGAAATCGCCCAGCTGGTGCAGGATTACGCCCAGGCCGCTGCCAACGCCATCGAGGCGGGCTTTGACGGGGTGGAGATCCACGGTGCCAACGGCTACCTGATCGACCAGTTCCTGCACCACTCTACCAACCTGCGCACCGACAACTATGGTGGCAGCCCGGAAAAGATGAGCCGCTTCGCGCTGGAAGTGGTCGATGCCATCAGCACCCGCATCGGCGGTGATCGGGTTGGTATTCGCCTCTCCCCGGGTGCCTATGTCCATCTGGCGGGCAGCCCGGAAGATCGCGCCGTGTTCGACTATCTGCTGGGCAAGCTCAACGACCGCCCGCTGGCCTATACCCACCTCGGCATCTTTGATGACAACCTCACCTTCGATTATCTGGGTGGCCGCGCCTCCGACTATCTGCGCGCCCACTACAAGGGCAATCTGGTCGGGGTGGGCAACTACGACGCCGAGCGCGCCGCTGCGGCCATCGAGGCCAACCGCTTCGATCTGGTGGCTATCGGTCGTCCGCTTATCGCCAACCCGGACTACCTCACCAAGGTGAAGAAGGGCGAAGCGCTGGTTCCCTACGCCGACACCATGCTGGCCGAGCTGGTATAACCACGAAGCCATCGCCAGACGACAGGCAATAAAAAACGAGGGGAGCAGTTGCTCCCCTCGTGCTATCTGGCTGATGCCGCATTCCGTTGGTGCGGGCTTAATTGGTGCGGATGCTTAATTGGTACGAAATAGCGCCTCGATGGAGAGCCCCTGGCTCAGCAGGATCTCCCGCAGACGGCGCAGCCCCTCCACCTGGATCTGGCGTACCCGCTCGCGGGTCAGGCCAATCTCGGCCCCCACATCCTCGAGGGTGGCAGGCTCATAGCCCAGCAGACCGAAACGACGGGCCAGCACTTCCCGCTGCTTGGGATTGAGCTCCTCAAGCCAGTGGACAATGCTGCTGCGCATATCATCTTCCTGTGACTCCAGCTCAGGCCCCATGCCGCGCTCGTCGGAGAGCACATCCAGCAACGCCTTGTCGCGATCGCCACCGATAGGGGTGTCCACCGAGGTGATCTTCTCGTTGAGCTTGAGCATGCGGTTCACGTCATCCACCGAACGATCCAGCGCAAAGGCGATATCCTCGGCGGTCGGTTCATGATCGAGACGGTGAGAGAGTTCGCGCGCGGTGCGCAGGTAGACGTTTAACTCCTTGACCACATGAATGGGCAGACGGATGGTGCGGGTCTGGTTCATGATGGCCCGCTCGATGGTCTGGCGGATCCACCAAGTGGCATAGGTGGAGAAACGGAAGCCGCGCTCGGGGTCGAACTTCTCGACCGCACGGATAAGACCGAGGTTGCCCTCTTCGATAAGATCCAGCAGCACCAGGCCGCGGTTGTTGTAACGACGGGCGATTTTCACCACCAGTCGCAGGTTGGACTCGATCATGCGCTTGCGGGCAGCTTTGTCACCCCGCAAGGCACGACGGGCGTAGTAGACTTCCTCTTCGGCAGTGAGCAGCGGGGAGAAGCCAATCTCCCCCAGATAGAGTTGCGTGGCATCCATCACCTTGTTCAGCTCAGGTGCCAGCAACTCATCGGAGATAGTCTCGTCCGCCTCGGCGGCTACCTCCTGCAACTCTTCTACCTCGTGAGATTCGGGTTCAGCGTCAAACTCTAACTCTGCATCCTGCATTACCAGTTGTTCTTGGCTCATGGTGTGTCTCCCTGACGTTACCAGAGTAAGACGGTCTCTCTGGGGTTAACGCTTTGGCAAATAGCTCATCGGATTGATCGACTTGCCTCTGTACCGGATCTCGAAATGCAATCGCACATCCGGCGCGTCCGTGCTACCCATGTTGGCAATGACCGAGCCCCCCTTGACGCTGTCCCCTTCCTTCACCCGCAACTCGTCGTTGTGTGCGTAAGCGGAGAGATAGTCATCATCATGCTTGAGGATAATCAGCTTGCCGTACCCCCTTAAAGCACTGCCAGCGTATACCACTTTACCGCTGCTGGCGGCGTAGACGGGTTGCCCCTTCTGGCCGGCTATGTCGATCCCCTTGTTACCCTGTTCTGCAACAGAGAACCCCTCGACGATCCGGCCTTTTGCGGGCCAGTGCCAAGCAAGTCTCGACTGGGAGTTGTTTGTTTTTTGTTCTTTGACCTGAGCGTATTCCTTCGGTGCTGCCGGAGCAACGGATTTCTGAGAGATGAACGGCGTGGTCTGACCAGATCCACTCGGCTCGGCCAACGGACGCGGACCGCTGCTCGGACGGCTCACGGCCACCGGCGTCACGGTTGTCGGGCGAGTCGCAGCCACCATCTGGGTCGAACCGCCGCCTGCGGTCTGGACATTGAGCACCTGACCCGGTTGCAGCGCATAGGGGGCGCTCAGGTTGTTGCTCTGGGCCAACGCCTGCGGTGTCATGCCGAACTGGCGGCCGATGCTGCTCAGGGTATCGCCGCGGCGCACCTCATAGGTACCGGCACTGCGGCTGCTGCCAACACTGGCGCTGGAACCATCGAGTCGCAGTCGCTGCCCCGGATAGATGTTGTAGGGCGGGCTGATGTTGTTGAGGCTGGCCAGCGACGGCACGTCGTTGCCGGAGTTGAAGGCGATGGAGTAGAGGGTATCGCCCCGTTTCACCACATAGCTGCCGCCCTGAATGGGGGCGCTGACCTGGGCACCGCTTTGGCGAGCCGGAATGGTCGAGACAAACTGCCCCTCATCAACACCATCTACCGGAGCTGCATTTTTACTGGAGGAGCAGGCAAGCAGCAGCCATGACAACACCACGACACTGCTTCCTTGCCAAATACGCGAACGCATAATGGATCCTTAACGACTAAACCAGAAATAGGCCACCACGGCCAGACCAATACAGAGCCAACCGAGCACATCAACATAGTGCATCAGTTTGCGTTCCATCTTCTCGCCACCCCAACGCATCAGGCCCGCAACCAGGAAAAAGCGCATGCCACGACCGATGAGGGAGGTGATGATGAAGGGCAGCAGAGCCATTTGCAACAACCCTGCCGTCACGGTAAACACCTTGTAGGGGATAGGGGTGAAGCTGGCAATGAAAATGACCCAGATCCCCCACTGCTCAAACCAGTTGCGAGCAATCTCGATCTTGTCCTGATAGCCCACAGACTCCACCAGTGGCAGCACGACCGGATCCCACAGGGCATAGCCAAGGGCATAGCCAAACAGGGCGCCCAACACAGAGAAGAGGGTAGCCAGCGTGGCGTAGTGCCACGCCTTGTGGGGCTTGGCGAGCGCCATCGGCGCCAGCATCACATCCACCGGGATCGGCCAGAACACCGACTCGATGAAAGCGGTGATGGAGAGATACCAGGGGGCATGCTTGTGGCGAGCCCACTGCATCACCAGTACGTACAAACGGGAAAACAACTTCACTCAACATCTCCGTCAATCAGGGGAACAAAACGTACCGGCTCCAGAATACGGCTGGTCAGCTGGGATCCGGATCGTTCGATCAGCTGCAGGGTCTGCTGGCTGTCACCCACGGGCAACACCAGTCGACCCCCTTCGGCCAGCTGATCGGTGAGCGCCGTCGGGATCTCGCTCGCCGCGGCCGTCACCAGAATGGCGTCATAAGGCCCCTTGTTGGGCCACCCCAGCCAGCCGTTGCCGTGCTTGGCCGAGACATTGTGCAGATCGAGCTGGCGCAGTCGGCGCCGGGCCTGGAACTGCAGCGACTTGATCCGCTCCACGGTATACACATGCTCCACCAGATGGGCGAGGATCGCCGTCTGGTAGCCCGAGCCAGTGCCAATCTCCAGCACATGGGCCGGATTGTTTTGCATCAGCAACTCGGTCATTCGCGCCACCATATAGGGCTGCGAAATGGTCTGGCCGTGGCCAATGGGCAGGGCGGTGTTATCCCACGCCTTGTGCGCCATGGCCTCGTCCACAAACAGCTGGCGCGGCACTTTCGCGATGGTCGCCAGCACGCGAAAATCGCGAATATCCTGCGCAATGAGCTGATTTAACAGGCGCTGTACTATCACACCACCCTCATCCCTGCAGATCTAACCAGGCCCCCAGACCGGCGAGACTGTCATAGGCAGTCATGTCGATGGTCAGAGGGGTAATCGAGACATAGCCCTGCTCGATGGCAGCAAAATCGGTGCCTTCACCGGCATCCTGCTGGCTACCGGGGGGGCCGATCCAGTAGATGGGCTGGCCACGGGGATCCTCGGTGCAGATCACCGACTCCGCCCGGTGGCGGTTGCCAAGACGGGTGGTCTTGATCCCCTTGATCTGCTCGAGGGGCAAGTCCGGCACGTTGACGTTGAGGATCTGATCGGCAGGCAGGGGGTGTTTCATCAGCCCCTTCACCAGCAGGGCCGCATAGTGGGCCGCCGTGGCGAAGTGGGTCTTGCCCACCAGCGAGATGGCGATGGAGGGATAGCCAAGATGGCGCCCCTCGGTGGCCGCGGCGACCGTGCCCGAGTAGATGACATCATCCCCAAGGTTGGCACCGTGGTTGATGCCGGCCACCACCATGTCGGGTTCAGGACGCACCAGCTCGTTGACCGCCAGATGCACGCAGTCGGTCGGCGTCCCCTTCACCGCATAGCTCTCGCACCCATTAAAGCCGTTTTCTGCAATGCGGGTAACCCGCAGCGGTACTTCCAGCGTCAGGGAGTGACTCGCGCCGCTGCGGTTGCGATCCGGCGCCACCACAATGACCTCGCCGCAGGCGCGCAGGGCCTCGCTGAGGGCACGAATCCCCTCGGCATGCACACCATCATCATTACTGACCAGAATTCGCATCGGTCTGATTCCTGAAACCGTGATCGGCCTCTTCGGCCTGCATTAACTCGCGCACCACGCTGGTGGCAAACGCGCCCGCCGGCAGGAAGAAGGAGAGGGTCAGCGCCTCGCCGTCCAGCTGCCAGCTCATCTGCTCCGGCTTGAGCAGCAGGGGGCGCCTGTCCTGATCCAGCCCGGCTTTCTCCAGCCCGTCACACCAATCGCTGTAAGGGGCCAGCACGCCCTGTTCGAACTCGGCAGCGGCACCCTGACTGGCCAGACGGCCACGGCCCCACTGGGGCGCGGTCAGCTGCACGTCGCCGGAGGCAAGACGCGCTTCCAGCTCGGGGGTCACGCTCTCTTCGCTGAAGATGGAGTGGCTGCCCTTGAGCATCACGCAATCACCGGCCAGCAGCTGATGAGCCAGCCCCTGCTCGATACGGGCGCTGACAATGGCGTTGAACAGCATGCTGCGGGCGGCAGAGAGGTAGAGGGAGCGCTTGTTGCGATCCTTGATCCGCTTGCCGGCAAACATCGCCTTGGCCGCTTCCAGATTGTTGCCATCGCGGCCAAAACGCTGCTCACCATAGTAATTGGGTACGCCCTGAGTGGCGATGGCCTGCAGGCGCGCTTCCAGCCCGTCGGCCTGTTCCAGACCGGTGAGACGCAGGGTGAAGTGGTTGCCCTTGAGGTAGCCGACCCGCAATTTGCGGTTGTGACGCCTGGCTTGCAGGATCTGGATGCTGTCGCTCTCGATGACCGACAAGTCCGGCTCGGCCTTGCCTGGCAGGTGAATGCCAAACCACTGCTCGGTCACCGCGTGGCGATCCTTCAGGCCCGCCCAGGTCACCGCATTGCGGTTGACCCCAGCCGCATCGGCCAGCAGACCCGCTACCCAGGCGGTGTTCTCGCCGGTTTTGCGCACCCGGACGAAGATATGCTCCCCTTCACCGCAAGGCTCGAAGCCGAGATCTTCATTCACCACGAAGTCGGCGGCCTCGGCCTTGAGGATACCGCGGGCGGTGGGCGCCCCGTGCAGATAGGCAAGTTGTTCCAGCATTATTGTTTCACCAGTAGGACGACGGCTTCGGTGGCGATCCCTTCCTTGCGCCCCGTAAACCCAAGCTGTTCGGTGGTGGTCGCCTTGACGTTCACCCGGTTCAAATCACATTGCAGATCGGCGGCCAGCACGGCGCACATGGCGTCGATATGGGGGGCCATTTTGGGGGCCTGGGCGATGATGGTCACATCCAGGTTGCCGATGGCATACCCCGCCTGCTGTACCCGGGCAAAGACATCCCGCAGCAGAATGCGACTGTCGATCCCCTTGAACTCGGCAGCGGTATCGGGGAAGTGGCGACCGATGTCACCGGCACCGATGGCCCCCAGCAGGGCATCGCTCACCGCGTGCAGCACCACATCGCCGTCAGAGTGGGCAACCAGCCCCTGCTCGTAGGGAACCGGCACGCCACCCAGCATGCAGGGGCCAACACCACCAAATTTATGGACATCAAAACCATGACCAATGCGCATCATCAGCGGCAACCTCCCAACATGCTGAAACCAACCCCATCAATTTTGTGTACGTCCACACCATGTCCAATCCGGATCATGCTAACTCCTTGTTCGGGCCTGTTTGTTCGAGACACTCTGCTCTGAACGGTCTGTTCTGACTGAGGGGCTTATGCCTGCTGGCTTAAAAACAGCCCCGCCAGCGACAAGTCTTCCGGCCGGGTCACTTTGATATTGTCGGCGCGCCCCTCCACCATCCGCACCGTGAATCCGGCCCGCTCCATGGCGGAGGCCTCGTCGGTGATGGTGGCGCCCAGCAGCAGCCCCTCTTCGAGCGCCCGCTTCAGGGCACGGGTCGGGAACATCTGCGGCGTCAGGGCATGCCAGAGCTGCTCGCGCTCGACGGTGGCGATGATATTGCCCTCCCCATCGGAGCGTTTCATGGTATCGCGCACCCGACTGCCGAGAATGGCACCGCCGCAGTTCATGGCCACGGCAATCAGCGCATCTAGATCGCCGTGAGTCAGACAGGGACGGGCCGCATCGTGCACCAGCACCCACTCCCCTTGCGCCACATGGAGACCATTGAGGACGGAAAAGGCGCGCTCGGCGCCTCCCTCTACCCGCACAATGCGCGGGTCGGCCGCCACGGGCAGGGCCTCGAACCAGCGGTCATGGGGCGCCAGCGCCACGATCACCTGGGCGATGGCCGGGTGGGAGAGCAGCCGCTCCAGGGTATGTTCGAGAATGGTTTTACCCGCCAGTTGCAAGTACTGCTTGGGGCAATCGGCCCCCATCCGGCTGCCGATACCGGCGGCAGGGACGATCGCCGTCAGGCCGGATACCCGGCTGGCATCAGTCATCGTAGGGCTCATCGTCCGGCGCTGTCTCTTTGTCTTTCTCTTTGGGGATGATCCGGTAGAAGGTCTCCCCCTGCTTGATGTAACCCAGATCGTTGCGCGACAACTCCTCGATGGCCTCGAGGCCAGAGGTGAGATCATCTATCTCGCGGTAAATGAGGTCGTTACGATCCTTGAGAGTCTGGTTGTCCCGCTGTTGCTGCGAGATGGCCTCCGACAGGTTCTGATAATCGGATAGCCCGTTCTTCCCCAGCCAGAGGTCATATTGCAGTCCCCCCAGCAGGAGGATCAGGATCAGGGTGAATAGCCGCATGCACTAGGTCTCCTTCAGGCGGCCTAGTGTCCCATATTCGGTGCCAAGACAAAAGAAAGCGAGCACCCGGGAGCCACCGGCCGAACATAAAAAAGTGCCCAAGAGTGAATCAGATAGCACAAAGCCCCGCCAAACCGGTGCAAGGATGGCCAACCAGGGCGTTCCTTGTCCGGGGGCGGGGCTCTCAATCAGAAAGCGGTAAGGGGGATCAGTTCACCGCGACCGGCTCTCCCGCGCTCTCGGCCGGAGTGTTGTACTCCTCCTCGGCATCGCGGAAACGCTCCAGCATCGCTTTTGAGGGCGCTTCGCCCAGCAGACTGCCCACCACGATGGCCAGCAGTGCAAACAGGAAGCCCGGGATGATCTCATACAGCCCCAGCCAGCCGAACTGCTTCCAGACGATGACGGTGATGGCACCGACCAGCATGCCCGCCAGCGCGCCGTTGCGGGTCATCCGCGGCCAGAGCACCGAGAGCAGCACCACGGGACCAAAGGCGGCACCGAAACCGGCCCAGGCGTAGCTCACCAGCCCCAGCACCCGGTTTTCCGGATTCATGGCAACGGCGATGGCAATCACCGCGATCAGCAGCACCATCAGGCGCCCCACCCACACCAGCTCACGCTGGGAGGCGTTCTTGCGCAGGAACGGCTTGTAGAGATCCTCGGTGATGGCGCTGGAGCAGACCAGTAATTGACAACTTAGAGTGCTCATCACCGCCGCCAGGATGGCGGAGAGCAGCACACCGGCGATCCAGGGGTTGAACAGGATTTTGGAGAGCTCGATAAAGACCCGCTCCGGGTTGCCGGTCACCCCAGCCGCCACTTCCGGGAAGCGGGCAAAGTAGGCCAGACCGAAGAAACCGATGGCCACCGCACCTGCGAGGCAGAACACCATCCAGGTCATGCTGATACGGCGGGCATTGGCCATGGAGTGGTGGGAATCCGCCGCCATGAAACGGGCCAGAATGTGGGGCTGACCGAAGTAACCAAGGCCCCAGGCCATCAGCGAGACAATGGCGATCACATCCAGATTCTTGAACATGTCGAGGTTGGTAGCGCTCTTGGCGGCCACCTCGATCATGGCGCTGTCCACCCCGCCGACGGCGATGATGACGAAGACCGGGGTCAGGATCAGGGCGAAGATCATCAGGGTCGCCTGCACCGTGTCGGTCCAGCTCACCGCGAGGAAGCCGCCGAAGAAGGTGTAAGTGATGGTGGCGGCGGCACCGACCCAGAGGGCGGTGTTGTAATCCATGCCGAAGGTGCTCTCGAACAGACGGGCACCGGCCACCACGCCGGAGGCGCAATAGATGGTGAAGAAGAGCAGGATCACCAGCGCCGAGAGAATGCGCAGCACCTTGCTGTGATCTTCAAAGCGGTAGGTGAAATAGTCAGGCAGGGTCAGGGCGTTGCGGTTCTTCTCGGTATGTACCCGCAGGCGACCCGCTACCCAGCGCCAGTTGAGGTAGGCGCCGATGACCAGACCGATGGCGATCCAGCTCTCGGAGATGCCGCTGACGAAGACGGCGCCGGGCAGCCCCATCAGCAGCCAGCCGCTCATGTCGGAGGCGCCGGCGGAGAGGGCTGTGACCCAGCTCCCCATCCGGCGGCCGCCCAGAATGTAGTCATCAAAGTTGCGGGTGGCGCGATAGGCGACGAAGCCGATCAACACCATTCCGAGGATATACACCAGGAAGGTGATTAACATGGGTGTGCTAGCTGTCATGCAAAACTCCGTTTTGTGTCATTTTCTGCCCGCTCTGGTGACGGGCTCATCCCTAAAAAACCGGCCTAGCTTAATCAGCCGTTCGCGCCAGCTCAACCGCTTTTAACAAACACAAAACACAATAAAAACCTTTGCGCATCAAATCATCTGCCGCATCAAGAGGATGGCGCCAGATTTCCTGCCGTGGCCGTGACGGTCATCTCGCAGCGCCAGCCGCTACTGAGCGTTATGTTTTCACATTTTGTTACTATCCATTTTTTTACAAGCCAGCGCCCCGCTCCTACACTCCCCGCCCTGTCTCATTACACCAGTCAGAGGTCGGCACCATGTCATCTCATCTGTCACACCTGCGAACCCTCGCCCGCCGCCTTCACCCGGTGGAGGAGTCGGGTCATCTCATCCGACGGGCCAAGTATGTGGGGCGTCTCTGGCTCAATCCCGGCGCCCGCGCCCTCTATCGCCAGCAGCAGGAGCAACCGCTGCTGGCGCAGGCGATCAGCCGCTTCCCCGATATTCTGGAAAAGCCGATCCACCCCTATCGCCACAAGGGGCTCAGTAAGCGCCTGCGAGCCGGGCTTATCAGCGGCCACTACCAGCAATTGGCACGTCAGCTGCCCAAGGCGCAACAACTGGCAATCTACAGCGGGCGCGGCCTGCTGCTGGCCCAGTGGCAGAGCGACAAGCTGACGGCCCCCCTCACCCTGCAACTGGATTACCAAACCCACATGGGCAAAGAGGGGGAGATGAGCCTGACCCTCAAGCTGGGTGACGCGGCCCTCTATTACATGGCCCTCAATCTGCGCCCCGCGCCGAACCCAACCCTCGAAATCTGCTCGCTGCAGGGCGGCAAGGGGCAGAGCGAGGAGATCAAGCAGGTCACCAAGGCGTGCGGCGGACTGCGCCCCATGTCCCTGCTGGTCTATATGGCCGCCGAGCTGGCCCGGGGGCTGGCATGCAAGCGCCTGCTCGGGATCCGCACCCAAAGCCACGTCTATCAGAGCAGCAAGCGCACTGCCGATCGGGTCAAGTTCGACCTCGACGGCTTGTGGCAGGAGCATCAGGGCTGCGTGCAGGATGAACTCTGGATGAGCCTGCCGCTGGAGGTGCCCCGCAAGACGCAGGAGGAGATCCCCTCCCGCAAGCGGGCCAGCTACAAGGCGCGCTATCAGCTGCTCGATCAGCTCGGCAGCGAGCTGCAGGCAAATCTGCTGCGAAGCTGAGTCAACGCAGCAGAAACACAAAGGGCGAACAGCATGCTGTTCGCCCTTTGTCGTGATGGGGATTTGCCGTTAGCGGTTGATCGCCATCGGCATGCCGTTGCGCTGCTCCAGCGCCTGCTTCACCAGTTGGGAGTCACTGTCGGCGTGGGCAATGAAGCGGGTCACCGCCGGAGTCATCGGCAGCGGTGCCGGCAGCTTGGAGTTGAACTCCTCTTCGCTGCGCGACAGCGGCTGATGCACTTCCAGATAGCGGACACCATTGGGCTCGAGAGAGGCCTTGATCGGCTGGTTGACGAACTGGACGCGAGTACCGACCGGTACCTGCTTGAACAGATAGGCGATGTCATCGTTGCGCAGGCGCACACAGCCGTGGCTCACCCGCAGGCCGATGCCGAAGTTGGCGTTGGTGCCGTGAATGGCGTACATCTTGCCGATGTAGAGGGCGAACAGACCCATGGGGTTGTCCGGACCGGCCGGCCATACCGCAGGCAGGCTCTCGCCACGGGCGGCATATTCGGCATGCATCTTGGCGGTCGGGGTCCAGGTCGGGCCAGCTTTCTTGCGCTGCACGCTGGTCACCCAGTTTTCCGGAGTATCGGTGCCGAGCTGGCCGATACCGATGGGCAGCACTTCCACCACTTTTTTACCCTTGGGGTAGTAGTAGAGCCGCATCTCGGCCACGTTCAGCACGATCCCTTCACGGGGTGCATCAGGCAGGATCAGTTGCTGGGGGATCACCAGCTTCTCGCCGGTCTGTACCAGCAGGGGATCCGCATCGGGGTTGGCTTCGGTCATGTTGGTGAGCCCCAGCTGGAATTTGGCCGCAATGGCCTCCAGCGGCTGGCCGTTCTCTTCGGCCGGAACCACGTATTCCAGATTTTCCCCTACCAGACGGCTGTTGGCCGCAGGCAGAGCATATTCAACAGCGAAAACCGGCGCAGCGGTCAGCAGCAGGCTGTAGCAGAGTGTTGCCACACTATTGCGAAGGAGCTTCATAACTTTCCCATGATGATGACTTGAAGTGACGTCTCTGGGCTGGCAGCTGATCAAGAGGGGATCAGGGGCGCGAAGAGAAGGCCGCCATTTTTCTCCTCTGCACGGCAAATTTCAACTGACAAGTGGCGACGGGTCGATGATTAATATGCGGTTTTTTCCGCGTCCTCGACCCGCCCGGTTTCCCTGTTTATCCCCGTTGCCAGGCACGCATGTCGTAACCTGTGGGAGATTGATGCAACCGCAGATGAAATTGCTCAATGATGGCAAAGATATGGTCGAAAATATCGGCCTGGATCCCTTCGTAATCGGCCCATGCGGTGGTCGCGGTAAAGCAGTAAATTTCCAGCGGCAGACCGTCTGACGTGGGTGCCAGCTGGCGCACCATCAGGGTCATGTCCTTGCGAATGCCGGGGTGGGCACGCAGGTAGGCATCCAGATAGGCGCGCAGGGTGCCGAGGTTGGTGAGGTGACGGCCGTTGATGGGGCAGCTCAGGGCATCGCTCAGCTGCTGGTTGTAAGCGCTCAGCTCCTGCTCCTTGCGGCTCAGATAGGGTGCCAGCAGCTGCGCCTGCTTGAGCTGCAACTGCTCCTCGGCCGTCAGAAAGCGCACACTGGTCATGTCGATATTGACGCTACGCTTGATGCGGCGGCCGCCCGACTCGGTCATCCCCTGCCAGTTCTTGAAAGAGTCGGAGATCAGGGCATAGGTGGGAATGGTGGTGATGGTCTTGTCCCAGTTCGACACCTTGACCGTGGTAAGCCCGATGTCGGTCACCTCACCATCGGCGCCGTACTTGTCCATCTGCAGCCAGTCACCGACGCTCAGCATCCGGTTGGCGGAGAGCTGGATCCCCGCCACCAGCCCGAGGATGGGGTCCTTGAACACCAGCATCAGCACTGCGGTCATGGCACCCAGACCGCTGAACAGGAACAGCGGCGACTTGCCGAGCAGCAGGGCGATCATCAGGATGCCCACCAGAATGCTGCCTACCAGCTTGGCCCCCTGGAAGATGCCACGCAGGGGCAAATCCCGACCAAGGCGGGTGTAACGGCTCACCGACAACAGGCAGTCGAGCAGGGCGAAGAAGGCCAGCAGCAGGAACAGCAAGATCCAGAGCTGGGCCACCATTTCGATAAGCTTGAGGCTATCCGATTGACGGGGCAGCCAGATCTCCGCCTGACCGAGCAGCACGGCCCCCTGCAGCACGAAGGCGAGCCGGTTGAAGAGGCGCTGTTGCAGCTGGGGCGGCAGCCATACCTGCTTGGCCTTGCCGAGGATCCCCACCAGCCGGACCAGCAGCACCCGGTGCAGCGCCATGTGCAGCAGCAACGAGGTGATGACGATAAAGCCCAGCGCGATCACCAGCGCCATCAGGCTGGTCACTTCCACCCCAAGGCCCGACAACCAGTTAAAAAACGCCTCTTTCATTGCTCTCTCCCGAACCGGGCAGCCCGCTGGCTGCAAAAACAGTGATGGTCAGGGTACCGCTCCCCTCCCCCATGTCAAATCGGCGTACGCCAGAAATGACAACGCCCGGCACAGGCCGGGCGTTGTTTCAAAACGAGGCTGACTTAGCAGACCAGGCTCAGGGCATCGCGGGCGATGACCAGCTCTTCGTTGGTCGGGATCACCATGGCGCAACGGCTGTCGGCGGTGGTGATGCGACCTTCGCCACCCAGTACCGCGGCGTTGTTGGCCTCTTTGTCCACCTTGAAGCCGAACAGGGCCAGACGGTTCAGCACCATCTCGCGCACCATGGCGGCGTTCTCACCGATACCACCGGTAAAGACCACGGCGTCCAGACGACCGTCCATCGCAGCGGCATAGGCGCCGACATACTTGGCCACACGGTAGGTGAAGACATCCAGCGCACGCTTGGCACCGGCGTCGGTGGCGTAGTTGGTGGTGACGTAGCGGCAGTCGCTGCTCGCTTCTGTCATCCCCAGCAGACCGGACTCACGGGTCAGGGTGTGGTTGATCTGCTCCACGCTGTAACCAAGCTGGTCGTGCATGAAGAAGACCACGGCCGGATCGATATCGCCAGAGCGGGTACCCATCGCCAGACCTTCCAGCGGAGTCAGCCCCATGGAGGTGTCAACGGATTCGCCGTTCTTGATGGCGCAGACAGAGGCACCGTTACCCAGGTGGCAGTTGATGATGTTCAGTTCATTCAACGGCTTGCCCAGCTCTTTCGCCGCTTCTTCCGCGATGTAGCGGTGAGAAGTACCGTGGGCACCGTAACGACGGATGCCGTGTTCGCGGTAGAGCTTGTGCGGCAGCGCATAGAGGTAGGCCTCTTGCGGCAGGGTCTGGTGGAACGCGGTGTCGAACACGGCCACGTTCTTCTCGGACAGCTGCGGGAACACTTTCAGCGCGGCGCGAATACCGATGAGGTGGGCCGGGTTGTGCAGCGGGGCGAACGGAATGGCGGCTTCGATACCGGCGATCACGCCGTCATCAATGCGCACGGAGCGGGAGAACTGCTCGCCACCGTGTACGATTCGGTGACCGATGGCCACCAGTTGCTCGGCAAGAGTCGGATCCTGCGGCAGGATGTGACCCACGATATGGTCGAGGGCCTCCTGGTGAGCGGCACCCGCTCCCAGCATGGCTTCGCCCTTGACCCCGTGGAGTTTCCATTTGATACGTGCATCATCCAGATTGAAGCATTCGGCCAGGCCGGACAGCATGTCCTCACCTGTTTCGGCGTCCATTACGGCAAATTTCAGGGAAGAGCTACCGCAGTTAAGGATCAATACCAACTTGCTCATTTTCTACATCTTCCTGTGCTTCGGCTTTATGCCGACAGTGTCGTGTCATCCAAAAGAGGATGGGATTCCCCTGCCGGGGGCTTATGGTCGCAGGAGGGTGCGTCCAATTTTTCAATTCTTGCTCTTGAAAGAGCGATCGCAACTTGTGGTGCGTATCACTGGTTTCAATGCTTGCGAGCCTCAACGCATCAGCAGCACAGGGCTCGCCTCAATGGGAGTGCTCAGGCGATAGCCAGCAGATCCTTGTGTACCTTGACCACCAGCTTCTTCACCTTGGCGGGCTGGTTGAAGGTACAGAGCGGGCGGTGCAGCTCGCCCGGCCAGAAGATGGCGAAATCGCCCGGTTGCAGCGCCAGGTAGCTGGTCTGCTCGTCATCGACAAACCAGAGGTCGGGATGGGGATGGTCGGCGCCGTCGCTCACGTAGTCGTGGGGGCCCACACCTATCCACTCTTCACCGCGCAGCAGCAACTGGATATCGAGATACTGCTGATGGAATTCGCCACGGCGATCCGCGGCTGGCTCGGTCAGATCTTCGCTCACCAGACAGAACAGATTGAGGCCATCGATCTCGCTCTTGCCGAGCGGAGCGTCACCCCAGTGAGCCACGCTCTTCACCACCTCGGCCATGATGCGGGCCAGCGGGGCGGGCAGCGGCGTCCGCTGCAGGGTGTTCAGGCTACCGGTGATCATGGCGTCTGTTTCCTGTTAGGTATATCTGGGCGGCATCTTTGCCAGCCAATGAAAAAGGACCTGTGACAGGTCCTTCAATAATGCCGTCTGCAATCCGTGCAAACCGGTTTAGAGCTTTTGCTCATGTTCAGCTATATGGGCACTGTTACACACTCGTCAGCACCTTGCCAAGAGACATAATCCCATTTTCATAGTGATCGTACCAGCTGAAACCATATTATTCACCACCCTTTCCCCCTCGACTTTGACCAGACGCAAAAACGGGCGCATCAGCGCCCGTTTTTTTCGCAAAACCGTTTAACAACCGGTTTCATTCAAGCCTTTTTGGCGTTTTCCACCGGTTTGGCGTACATGGCACGCCAGATCGCCTTGTGCTCTTCCGGCACCTCTGACTGACGGGTCAGGAAGGCCGCCTGTTCGATGGTATTGGCCTTGCCGGAGACATCGGCCGCCAGATAGTTGCTGGGGAAGAGGTGGTAACTGCTCCAGATCGCCTTGTCGATCAGCGCGGCCAGTTCGTCCGGATCGCTGAAGCCCTCGGTGATCGGCGCGCCGAAGGAGACATGTACCCGCCCCTTCATGCCGACGATACCGGCGACGATACTCTCGATATCCTCGAACTCGCCCTTCTCGTAGCTGCCGTTGACCGACTTCTCGTAGAGCTCGCGCGCCTTCGCCTTGTCGGTCGGATCCAGCTCGTAGCTGATGCTGACCGGTACGATATTGAGGCTGCGCATGTAGTCGACGAAGTCGATCTTCTGCTTCTTGCCGTCGACGTAGAACATTTTGAGGATGGCGGGATCTGTCTTGTCATCGCCATTCTTGGCGCGCCCTTCCTTCTGGGCGATCCAGATGGAGTGACCTTCGTGAACCGAGTTGCCGATATAGGCAGACAGCTCGCCGAGCGCCTTCATCATCTCTCGCGGCCCCTTGGCGGAGCGTTTGACGATAAAGCTCTTGTTGAGTTTCATCAGCTCGGTGGCACAGGGTTTACGCAGCAGGTTGTCACCGATGGCGATGCGCACGGTATCGAAACCGTGGGTGTGCAGCCCCCAGTTGACGAAGGCCGGGTCCATGGCGATGTCTCTGTGGTTGGAGACAAACAGATAGCCTTGCTCTTTCTTCAGATGCTCGATCCCGGAGAAGGTCACCCCCTTGGTGGAGGTGGCAATCATGCGGGACATGTACCGGGTGACCCCCATCTGGACCTGATGCACTGTGGTCACTTTTGACCATTTGCGGCGCAGGAACAGACGGATCATCGGGCGGATGGCCCAACCCAGCCAGCTCATCAGGGAACCGAAACGATACTTGGCGATGGCGCCGATAAATTCATCATCCTGGATCAGCCGTTCGATGGCTGCCGGCACTTCTTCATCGCGGTAGGGGCGAATATCCGCGAATCTATCTACTTCAGTCACAATGTCAGCCTTGCATGCTAGGAAACCGCAGCCAACCCGCGTTGGCCGGGGAAAATTCAGGGCGCAATTTTACACGCTTTTATGGCAAGGGGTATGAGACAAGCATGAATAGTGAGATCTGACCAGTTTATTAATCGGGTGCCAGTGCCAGCGCGACCGCCGCTTCGGCATGAATGGCGGTGGTGTCGTAGAGCGGCACCGCCGCCCGGGCATCGCCCACCAGCAGGGCAATCTCGGTGCAGCCGAGGATCACCGCCTCGGCACCCGCGGCCGCCAGCGCCTCGATAATGGCCAGATACTCGGCCCGCGATGATTCACGGATCTCCCCCAGACAGAGCTCGTCATAAATGATCCTGTGTACCCGCTCCCGCCCGGCCTCATCGGGTACCAGCACCGCCAACCCGAAACGCTCCTGCAAGCGCCCCTTGTAAAAATCCTGCTCCATGGTGAAGCGGGTGCCGAGCAGGCCAACCCGGGTTATCCCGTCCGCCCGCAATTTGACCGCAGTGGCATCGGCGATATGGAGCAGCGGGATATCGATGGCCGCCTCAATCTCGGGGGCCACCTTGTGCATGGTGTTGGTGCCGATCAGCAAGAAATCGGCGCCGCCATCCTGCAACTTGCGTGCTTCCGCCGCCAGTAAGCGAGCTGTGGCGGGCCAGTCACCGGCATGCTGCAACCGCTCGATACCGGCAAAGTCGACGCTGTTGAGCAGCACCCGCGCCGAGTGCAAACCACCGAGCTGAGCGCGCACCCCGCGGTTGAGCGCCTGATAGTAACTGACGGTGGACTCCCAGCTCATGCCACCCAACAGACCGATACATTTCATAGGAACTCCTTTCATCCCAAGGGAGGGCAGAACCACGCTACCTTGCAGGCAAGGTCACGCGGGCGAGATAAAAAAGGCCCCGCAGGGCCAACAAGACAGCCGGTAAAGACCCGGGTTAACCCCGGGCTAAATCCAGATCATCCCGACACAGGCGGCCGTTGCCAGCCCCATGCCGAGGTTGAAACGCCGCCAGCCCTGGGCGGTGCGAATGATTTGCCGCACCTGGGCACCAAAAAGCACCCAGAACGCCCCGGTATAGAGGCCGGTAATAAAGAAGGTCACCAACACCCAGAGCGCGGAGGGCCAGTAAGCCTCCCCCGCCAGGGTGAAACCGCTGATGGCGGAGAGCGCCATCATCCATGCCTTGGGATTGAGCAGTTGCAGCATGGCCCCCTGATGAGCGGGAATAAGCGGCCGGTTGCCCTCGGCCGGGCCGCTGGCCGTCGCCACCTTCCACGCCAACCAGAGCAGATACGCCGAACCGATAAGCTTGAGGCCGTCGTGCAGCAGCGGCACCTTCTCGAACACCACGCCAAGCCCCAGCGCGGTAGCGAGGATCATCAGATTGATCCCCCCGACCACCCCAACCAGCAGGGGAATCGTGCGGCGAAAACCCTGCGCCGCCCCGGCGCTGGTGAGCAACATATTGTTGGGCCCCGGCGTGCCACAGGTAACCAGGGCAAACCCCGCCAGGGGCAGTAACCAGTTCAGATCCATCTCAACCTCTTGTCGATGCAACGCCCCCGTTATGGGGAAAGCCTTCTAATATGCAGAGCCAACCCCGTGGCGACAAGTCAGAAATGCCTCTTTCCAGGCCACCTCCCCCTCCAGCGCAACACGGCTCAATACCAGAGCATCACCACGCAGAGCGCCGTCAGCAGACCGAGAGAACCGTTGAGTCGCCGCCAGCCCCGATCCGAGCTGATCCAGTTGCTCAGCTGATGGCCGAACAGTACCCAGACAAAGCAGACCGGCAGGGCCACCAGCGCAAACATGACCATCACCGCCAGCTGACTCGACCAGTAACTGGCGCCGGGCAGGCTGAACAGACTGATGGCGGAGATCCCCATCATCCACGCCTTGGGATTGAGGAACTGAAAGCCCAGCCCCTCCAGCATGGTCAGCGGACGGGCACGTCGGGCCGGATCCCCCGGCGCCCCGGCCACCGCGATACGCCACGCCAGCCAGAGCAGATAGAGGCTGCCGAAAATCTGCAAACCGAGGCGCAACAAGGGCCAGCGCTCGAACAGCGGATAAAGCCCCAGCGCCAGCACCAGTTGCAGCACCGGCTGCCCCAATCCGACCCCAAGCAGATGTGGCAGGGTGCGACGCACCCCGAAGTTGGCACCGGAGGCCGTCAACATCAGGTTGTTGGGCCCCGGCGTACCGCAGGTGAGTACGGCAAAACCGAACAGGGTGACATACCACTCCATCGTCATATTGTGACTCCTTGCTTGCCATATTGTATCGATACAATGTGTGCTATTTGGTTGTTATCAGGTTGAAATTCACGCTATATTGACAGCAAATTTTGATCAATGGATTTATTGTCACCATGACAATCTGGACGCCCGACCTTACGGCCTTCGATGGCCCCCTCTACCTCAAGCTGGTCAAAGCGATCGAACAAGGGATCGTGAATGGCGAGCTGCCACCGCAGACCCGATTGCCTACCCACCGCTCCCTGGCGGATCGTCTGGGTGTCACCGTTGGCACCGTCACCCGCGCCTACAGCGAGGCGGAGCGGCGTGGCCTGCTGGCCGCCAGAGTGGGCCACGGCACCTGGGTCAAGGGAGCGAACACAGATCCCGCCAATGAGTGGGTGATCCGCCAGGAGGAGGGGCACCGCATCGAGCTGTGGCAGAACCTGCCGGTGCAGCTGGATCGGGCGGCCATCATTCGCCCCATGTTGGGGGAAGTGGCGGACGGGGATCTCAACGCCCTGCTCGGCTACGACAAGGAGGCGGGACGACCGGATCAGCGCCAGCAGTTCGTCAACTGGCTGGCGGAGCAAGGGGTGGCCTGCAGTGAGGAGCGCCTGCTGTTCAGCCACGGCGCCCAGCACGGCATCATGCTGGCGCTGCTGGCGACCGGCTGCGTGGGGGAGACCATCCTGTGCGAGGGGCTGAGCTACCCCGGCATGCTGGGTAACGCTCGCCAGCTGAAGAATCAGGTGGTGGGGCTCGCGATGGACGAGGAGGGGCTGCTGCCCGAGGCGCTGGACGCCGCCTGCCGCACCCGCCGGGCCAAGCTGCTCTACCTCACGCCGACCCTGCAAAACCCCACCACCGCCATCATGAGTCTGGCGCGGCGGGAGGCCATCGTCGCCATCGCCCGTCGCCACGATCTGCTGATCATCGAGGATGACGTCAACGGCCTGCTGCCCCAGCAACCTGTGATCCCTCTGGTCAATCTGGCTC
The DNA here is from genome assembly GCF_040908325.1 of Aeromonas sp. R4-1. Lineage (NCBI taxonomy): Bacteria > Pseudomonadati > Pseudomonadota > Gammaproteobacteria > Aeromonadales > Aeromonadaceae > Aeromonas > Aeromonas sp. R4-1. The sequence continues at coordinate 102,475 of NZ_JBFODM010000003.1, read as the reverse complement.
CGGAGCGGGTCATCTATCTGGGCAGTCTGGCCAAGATCGCCTGCGGCGGTCTGCGGGTGGGCTTCGTGCTGACGCCCCCTGCCCTGCGCAGCGCCTTCGCCCAGACCATGCGGCTGTCGAGCTGGATGGTGAGCCCGCTGCTGATCGAGCTCGCCTGCAAAATGGTCAGTCAGCGCCAGATCATGCCGCTGGTCGAGCAGCAGCGAGAGATCCTCAAACGCCGTGGCGAACTGCTGCGCCACCTGCTGCCTGCCGCCCGCTGGCAGCCTGGCAGCATGCACGCCTGGCTACCGCTGCCTGAACCCTGGCGCAGCCAGCAGTTTGCCGCTGCCGCCGATGCCCTTGACGTTGGCGTGGCGAGCGGGGAACACTTCGCCGCCGGTCAGTTTGCCGCTCCGCAGGGGGTGCGCCTGAGCCTGAGCCAACCCGCCACCGACGCCCGGGTCGGCGAGGGGCTGGCCCGTCTGGCGCAACTGCTGCAGGGGACGCCCCCCAGCAATCCCCTGCTATAGTCAGGGCCAGCCGACCTGACCTTCACGCTTCATCGTCATTGCCAAGGAGATGCCGTGCCCCCCATCAGAGCCGCCCTGCTGCTTGCCACCCTGTTGCTGGGTGGCTGCGCCTCGTCAACGACCCACCAGCAGCTGGGGGCCGCGCTCAATGGACTGGAAGGAGAGTTGCAACGGCTGGAAGAGGAGCTGGCGGCGATGAATGGCCTGCACTATCAAAAGGCGATCGATGCGCCGCTCAGTTTGCGCCGCGCACTCGGGGCGCCACAGCCCACCCCAGAGGGGCTGGTGCCGGTGGCCAGCAAGCTGGAAGATGGGCCACTCCTTCGCTATCAATACCGACTGCCAGCGGGTATGGCGAGTCTGCCCCAGGACAACCTCTGCCAGCGCTACGAGTTCGAGCTGCGCCATCTGGGCCGCCTTGGTAAACTGGAATTAAGCTGGCTGGGGGAACAGGGCAAGGGGTCGCGGCTGATCCGCCAGAGCGACTGCCCCTTCGGGACGCAGATCCGCCCTCGGCAATAGCAGGTCGCAGCCCTGAGAGGTGGCATAACCGATTGAAATAACAGCCCATAGTGCGCCCTCCAGCACCCTGCTGGCTACTGTCAGCTTTTCACTCAGCGAGTGCTGTGCCTATGTTCCTCTTGGGTCTACCATAATCAACCTAATGGTTTGCTCACAGGAAGTACCTGCATGACGATACTGCTGCTCGAAGAGGATCCCCTGCTCCGTAGCGCCATCACCCGGGAACTGACCGAACAGGGGGTGCCCGCCGACCGGATCCACTACCACAGCCATCCAAACCACGAGCGCAGTGGCCTGCTGGCCCTGCTGCAACAGCACGCCTTCGACGCCATCATCTGTCAGCAGGACAAGCAGCAGGATCTTGACGGAGCCCGGCTGCTGCACGAAGCGCACTATCTCGGCCTGCTGCAACCCGGTTGCGTATTGCTGCTGCTCGATGCCGATCAGAGCGAGCAGGAGTTTCTCCCCTCGGATCTCTACTTCTCCCTCTATCTGCCCCTCCCCTTCATGACCCAGCAGCTCACCGCAGTGCTCGGCCAGCTGGTGAAGTTAAGCAACCTGACCCGCACGCTGGCCGCCCCCATTCTGCTGCGGGAGTGGCAACTGGCTACCGCCCTCTGTGAAGACCTGCTGTTTCAACGGGAGAATCGCTCGCTGACCCCCTGGCTGGATCGGCTCAAGGGCTACCTGCTGCTGCAATCAGCCGAGCGGATCACCGCCGCCCAGCACTATGCCCTCTGTGCCAACGAATATCAGGCGAGCTGGCCAAGGGCCGGGCTCTTCTACGCCATGCTGGGGCTCGGCAAATTGCAAAGCGCCCAGACCGACTTGCAGCGCCATCAGGCCAGCGTCTCGATGGCCACCCGGCTGGAGCTGCAACTCGCCAGCCAGCTGCATCAACATCACTGGCTGGCGGCGTGGGAGACCATGGGAGAGCTGCTGCAGATCCGCCCCCATCAGCCGCGCTGGCATCAGCTGGCGATGTTGCTCGGGCTGGTGCTGCAAGATGAGGAGAAGGTGCTGGAGCAGGCCAACAGCCTGACCCTGCGCCACTTCGGCGAGCAGCGCGTCCGGCTCGCCATCGACAGCTTCATGCTCAATGCCAGTCTGGCGGTGCTGTGGCACGCCCCCTCCAGCAACCGGATCCGCTCCCTGCAACAGGAGTGGGAGCACCTCAAACGCACCGTCCACCTGCAACCCCACGAATATGAGCTGCTGCAGGCGTTGATGCTGGGGCTGGATTACCGCTTCGACGAGGCGCTGATCCTGATTGCCCACCACCAGCCGGATGAGGGGAGCGACAACCACCTCACCCTGCTGCTCGGCTTTGCGGTCAGCCAGTTCTGCGGTTTGCCCCACCACGCCCAGCGTTACCTGATCCAGCTGACCCAATACCGCGTCAGGGTGGCGCCCCACCCGCTCACCCGCCAGCTGTTCCACCATCTGGTGGCCGAGCTGGGCCAGCGCCTGACGGCGAGAGAACAACGACTGAGCGAACTGCGCCAGCTGCGCCACAAGGCGATGCAGGCCAGCCAGTATCAAACAGCCCTGCAAGCGGGCTTGCAGCTGCTGGAGGAGTTCCCCGCCCTGCCGGGCGATGCCTGGCAACTGCTGGAGCTGCTGCAACACTGCTGGCCTGCGGGTATGGCCGCTCCCAGGGTGGCGCTGCTGGTCGATACCCTGGAGTGGCGCCTCAAGCACAGCCCCGCGTTTCTCGATCAGCATGCCCAGCAGTACCAGCGCACCCTGCAGGAGATCCGCACTCATCTGCAGCCGCACCTCTCCGGCAGCGGCCCCTCCTGCCTTGTCGCAGGGCAGCCCGAGCCATGAGGATGCTGGCGGCGTGAAAACCGGCATTGTCGGCAAAGCCAACATAGAGAGAGGGGAGCCTTGGCTCCCCTCTCTCTATATTTGTTCTCTATTTGTTCTCTATTTGTTGTCTGTCAGCTGATGGCGATGAGCGTTGGGCTCAAACCAGCGCGTCACTCTCCAGCGCCGCCTTGAGAAAATCCTTCCAGCTGATGATGCCGACCAAGACGCCATTCTCCAGCACCGGCAGGCAGGAGACCCCCTTCTCCAGCATCAGCTTGACGCCGTCGCGCACGGTGAGATGGGGAGCGATAGTGACGAGCTGACGACTCATGATCTGGTGGGCCCGCTTGGTAAGGGTTTCGGTATCACGGCTCATCTCGGCTTCGGAGTCGAGATAGGGGCTGATGGCACGGAACAGATCCCGATCCGAGATGACCCCCACCAGCTCACCCTCCTCCAGTACCAGCAGGTGGCGAAAGTGAGCCTGCTCGAAGATATCCTTGATGACACTGAGTCGATCATCCATTGAAACGGTGGCGACCCGGGTCGTCATAATATCCCTGATATGCATGCTAACCTCCCGTAACCAAACTGGTTTCTCTGTTATGGCATGTTTTTGCAGCGCCAGCCAGTGGCCAGCCCTTCGCTACAGTGCAAATCAGCGTCATTTCACGTAAGATCCGCGCCAGTTTTTCTCCTCCATTTTGAGCAAGCAGATCCCACCCATGATAGTTGCCAGTCAAATCGAACTGATCCGCGGCGGCCGCAAGCTGCTGGACAACGCCTCCGCCACCATTCACCCCGGCCACAAAGTGGGTCTGGTGGGCAAAAACGGCTGTGGCAAGTCCACCTTTTTTGCACTGGTACGGGGCGAGCTGGCCATCGACAGCGGCACCTTCAGCCTGCCCACCGGTTGGCAGATTGCAGGCGTGGCGCAGGAGACCCCGGCGCTCGACTGCTCCGCGCTCGAGTATGTGATCGACGGCGACAAGGAGTTCCGCTCGCTGGAAGCTCAGCTGGTGCAAGCCGAGCAGGATGACAATGGTCTGCTGGTGGCCGAGCTGCACAGCAAGCTCGATACCATAGGCGCCTACAGCATTCGCGCCCGCGCCGCCGAGCTGCTGCACGGCCTCGGTTTCAGCGACGAGCAGCTGAGCTCGCCGGTGCGCAGTTTCTCCGGTGGCTGGCGCATGCGTCTGAACCTCGCCCAGGCGCTGCTCTGCCGCTCCGATCTGCTGCTGCTCGATGAACCGACCAACCACCTGGATCTCGATGCGGTGATCTGGCTGGAGAAGTGGCTCAAGGGCTATCAGGGCACACTGGTGCTCATCTCTCACGACCGCGATTTCCTCGATTCGGTCATCAGCCGCATCATCCATATCGAGAACGGCAAGCTCAACGAATACACCGGCGGCTACTCCGACTTCGAACTGCAGCGCGCCGAACAGCTGGCCCAGCAGCAGTCGATGTACGAGAAGCAGCAGCGGGAGATGTCCCACATGCAGGCATATGTGGACCGCTTCCGCTACAAGGCCTCCAAAGCCCGTCAGGCACAGAGCCGCCTCAAGGCGATGGAGCGGATGGAGAAGATCCTGCCCGCCCACGCCGACTCGGAATTCAGCTTCGAGTTTCGCGAGCCGTCGGCCCTGCCGACCCCGCTCATTGCCATGGAGAACCTCTCTGCCGGTTACGGCGACAAGGTGATCCTCGAGAAGATCAAACTCAATCTGGTACCAGGTTCGCGCATCGGTCTGCTCGGTCGCAACGGCGCCGGTAAATCGACCTTTATCAAGATGCTGTCGGGCTCCAACCCGCCGCTCTCTGGCAAGCTCGAAGTGAGCGCCGGGGTGAGCATCGGCTACTTCGCCCAGCATCAGCTGGAGACCCTGCGTCTCGACGATACTCCGCTCGATCATCTGGCCCGCCTAGCGCCGGACAAGACCGAGCAGGAGCTGCGCAACTATCTGGGCAGCTTCGGTTTTCACGGTGACAAGGCGCTCGACAAGGTGGCCCCCTTCTCTGGCGGTGAAAAAGCGCGGCTGGTGCTGGCGCTGATCACCTGGCAAAAGCCGAACCTCCTGCTGCTGGATGAACCGACCAACCACCTGGATCTGGAGATGCGCCACGCCCTCACCATGGCGCTGCAAGGCTTCGAAGGGGCCATGGTAGTGGTCTCCCACGACCGTCACCTGCTGCGTACCACCACAGATGACTTCTATCTGGTACACGGTGGCCGGGTCGAGCCGTTCGACGGCGATCTGGACGACTATCACAAGTGGCTCGGCGAGCAGGAGAAAGAGGCCAACGCCAAACCGGCGGATGGCCCGGTCTCCGCCAACTCGGCAGTGGCGCGCAAGGATCAGAAGCGGCGCGAGGCGGAATTCCGCCAGCAAACCCGTCCGCTGCGCCAGAAGCTGGAAAAGCTCGAAGCGAGCATGGAGAAGCTGCAAGGCAAGCTTGGCGACATCGAGAGCCAACTGGCCGACCCCGCCATCTACGAAGAGAGCGCTAAGACCAAGCTCTCCGAGCTGCTCAAATCCCAGGGCCCCCTCAAGGAGCAGCTGGAAGAGGTGGAGCTGGAGTGGATGAGCCTCTCCGAAGAGCTGGAAACCATGGAGCAAGCCTTCTTTGCGTGACGAACAGCTGATGGCTAGCGAGCGAGTCGCGGTCCACGAATTGCCGACGCCGATCGGCTTCTGGCACTGGAGCGGCAAGGTCTATGGTGAGCGCAGCCAGGATTGGCTCACCGTGCAGGAGCAGGGGGGCAACGTCAATCTCGCGCTGCTGCTGCACCGGCTCGATCAGCTCGGCATCGTGGTCGATCTCACCGACCTGCAACCGGCGCTGGTGCAAACCGAGGCGGTGCTGACCCCGTGGCGCGCCCTGCGCCAGAGCGCCAAGACGCGACTCGACGAGCAGCAGTATCAGTCAATGCTGGCCCACGAGCTGGAGCTGGAGCGGCTGCAACAGGGCGTCCTGTTGCAGACCCTGCGCAGCCTCTCCCTGTTTCGCGGCAACAGCCGCAATTTGTTGAACTATCTATCGTTACTGGGTGCCCAGCAGGGCCCCCTCAGAGATCTAATATGCTGAGCTATCGCCACGCCTTTCACGCCGGCAACCATGCCGACGTGCTGAAACACGCCGTTCAGGCTCTGATCATCGAGTCCCTCAAGAAGAAAGAGAAACCCTTCATCGTGCTGGACACCCATGCCGGTGGCGGTCTCTACGACCTGCGCGGCGACTGGTCCCAGAAGAAGGCCGAGTATGCCGACGGCATCGGCCGCCTGTGGGACGAGCGGGCCCAGTGGTCTGCCATGGCCCCCTATCTGGGCGTCATCGAGGAGATGAACCAGAACGGTGAGCTGCACTACTACCCCGGCTCACCGGAGCTGTCGCGTCGCCTCACCCGCGAGCAGGACAAGCTGGCGCTGATGGAGCTGCACAACAACGAGGTCGAAGATCTGCGCGCCAATATGGGTTACGACCCTCGCGTGGCCGTGCACCACCGCGACGGCTTCGAGGGGCTGATCGCCCTGCTGCCGCCGACCCCGCGCCGCGGGCTGGTGCTGATCGACCCGCCCTATGAGCTCAAAGAAGATTACTTCGCCGTGGTCGACACCCTGAAAAAGGCACAGAAGCGCTGGGCGACCGGCATCTACGCCCTCTGGTATCCCATTCTGGGTGAAGAGGCGGACAAATCCCGCGACATGCTGCGCGCCATCAAGCGCGAGAACTTCGGCAACGTCCTGGTGGCTGAGCTGGAAGTGGCCGGTCAGACCAAGGATTGGGGCATGAATGGCTCGGGGATGCTTATCATCAGCCCGCCCTGGATGCTGGACGAGCAGATTGAAGCCTTCCTCAAACCGCTCTGTGCCAAGCTGGCGCAGGGTGCCGGCGCCCAGTACAAGGTGGAGTGGCTCAACAAGGCCGAGGGTTAATCCCCCGCCCCAAGGCGCTCACCGAGTTCAAAAGCAAAAGCCCCATCACGGGGCTTTTTCTATTGGTGCAGCCGGTGTGTGCGGCAGCCTGAACCAGCCCGCCCTATGAGCGGGCGGGCAGATCCTGTTTCAGCGCAACCAGCAACAGGGCCAGCAGGCCAAAGGGCGGAAACAGACAGAGCAGGGAGCAAATAAGGGTGATCAGCGCCGGATGCTCGCTCTTGCGACGCGCCAGCCGCCAGGCGATGAGGCCGACGATGACCATCAGCAACGCAATGAACTGGCCAAGCAGAGTGGCATTGATATTCATGAAAGATCCTTTTTCATGGGCAAGTGTGAAGAACCTGTACTTTATCGCCTTGGTTGCGATTGGCAACCGCTGAACCGCACCGGCCACTCGCCCGTTGATAGGTTTTCCCTATCCGGGCAATAGATGAGAATGGTTTTCATTTAGTCTCATTTTGGCGGATACTCTCATCATCAACAGAGGGAGCCGCCATCATGAAAAAGACCATCAGCTTTGCCATCCTGCACTTCGGTGTCGCCTTTACCGTGGCCTACCTGCTGACCGGTGAGCTGCTGACAGCCAGCCTGATCGCCCTGATCGAGCCCGCCGTCAACACGGTCGCCTTCTACTTTCATGACCTTGGCTGGCACAAGCTCAAACCAAATCACAGCCTGCAGGCCAAGACCAGCAGCTTCGCGGTGGTCCACTTCTCGGTGGCCTTCGGGGTTGCCTTCCTGCTGAGCGGCGAGTTGCTCACCGGCGGTGTGATGGCGATGATCGAACCGGCCATCAACACCGTGGTGTTCTTCTTCCACGAGCGGCTGTGGCGCGCCCGCAGTCAGCAACTGGCGCTGGCCTGATCAACCGGGCAACCCGCCTCCCACTTTATCGCGGCAACAAAAAACCCGACATTCCGGCCAGGAGTGTCGGGTTTTTCTGTTTGGCAGCCATTTAGCAGTGCAAGTGGGCTCGGCGTCCCTGCTGCATTGCCCTGTAGAGTGTGCTGTAGTAGGCAGATATGCCCCCCTCATTGCTGGAATCTATCGATGAACAAGACCTTGCTTGCCACCCTGCTGTTTGCCCCTCTGCTGGCCAGTGCCGCAACCCCCTCCTTTGACTGCACCAAAGCCTCCGGGTCGGTCGAAAACCTGATCTGCAAGGATGCCGGACTGGCCGCCCTTGATAACGAACTGGCGGCCCTCTACCCCAAGGCGATTGCTGCGCTCTCTCCCGAACAGCTCAAGACTGAGCGCGCCATGCAGCGCGGCTGGATCAAGGGTCGCAACGACTGTTGGAAGGGGCAGGATCTGCGCCAGTGTGTGGAGGATAACTACCTGCTGCGGATCACCGAACTGCAGATCAGCGGCGGCCAGCTGATGGTGCCGACACCGGTCAACTACCAGTGCGGCAAGAGCGTCACTCTCTCTACCTACTTCTATAACGATGCCAAGCTGCCCGCAGCGGTGATCAACCTGAGCGAGGGCGACAAGCAGCAACAAGTGCTCGCCTATGAAGCCCCCAGCGCCAGCGGCGCCCGTTATGAAGGGCAAAACCTCACCTTCTTCACCAAGGGGGACGACGCCACGCTGGAGCGTTACGGCCAGCCAACCCTCACCTGCATGGAAAATCCGACCAAGGGCTGAGGCTCATAGGGGCGGCTCATCTTGCCGCCCCACCTTGACTAGATGGCGATATCCCGCGGTTTTCCTTCCCGCACAATCCGCAACTTGAGCGACCCCGGCTTGCCGGTGCTGAGCAGTTCACGCACCTTGTCGATCTCGAGGGGACGATAAGCCACCCCGTTGATCTGTTCCAGAATGTCGCCGTTGGCCAGACCATAGGGGGCAAGATCCCGCTCGTCGCTGTAGTAGACCTGCAGATGCTCGCCATCAAAGCGCACCCCGATATTGCGCAGGACTGGCGGCACTTTGCGCGCCAGGCTGTCAGCGTCGTAGCAGAGCATCATCCGCCCGGGCATGATCGCAAAGCGATTGAAGCGGTGAACAAAATCCAGCCCCAGACCATACTGCTCATTGCTGTTTTCCGACATGCGCAGCTCACCGAGCTGGCGCTCATCAAAGTGCAGGCCGGTGAGGATATGGTCACGCCCCTCCACCATACCGCTGGCGTCCACCCCTTTGCGTGGCATCGCATCTTCGCCAGAGATCGCCTTCTGACTGGCCATAAAGTCGATAAAGGCATGGTCGGCATAGCTCTGATCGGCCCCGGTATCCAGATACATGCGCACGCTGCTCTCACCGTGGGTCAGATACACTGCCGGGGAGCGGTTGTAGCTGTCTTCATAGCCGATGCAACGCTCGAAGGTGGCTGCCGACGGTGCCGTCAGCAAAGCAGTTAGCTGATGCCTGTCGCGATCAAACACCCAGTTGAAACGGCGGATGGTGTCGATCCCGAGGATGCCATCGATACGGCTGCCAAGAGACTGGGAGAAAAGATCGAAATCAATAGTTGCCCACAGCTCGCTGTCATCAATGGTGACCGACCCCACCGAGAAGGGCTGCGGCTCAACAAAGCCAAGTTGCTCGCTGCCCAGTTGGCTCGAAACGCTGTTCACAGTGGCAAAATCAGCCTGATAGGCCCTGGGCAATTCGCTTAAGGTCAGCGCCTTGAAACGGCTGGCCAGACGACGATCGATAAAGGTGATACTGGCCCCGCTATCCAGCAAAAACTGGTACTGCTCACCGGCGATGGTGACGGGGATCAGGGGGGCACTTTCGTAATGCACTGTCAGCACCGGGCCGGGTGCATTGCGCTTGGTGGATGAATCCGGGGCTGTGCAGCCTTGGACGACGAACAGGGCCAACATGGCCAGCGCCACTTTGAACTGCGACTTCATAACTCTCCTTCCCGATAGCAGATGCCCCCGCGACGCCACCGCAAAATGCTATCTTGTTGATTTATAGATAAATAAGCTATTTCAGCGGGGAATGCGGACAATAACAAAGAGTTTTATGCTGGTTCAAGCCGGATATGACCATGAATATTCTATGGGGTTAGCTCAAGAATGGTTGTTCACGCTATCTCGGCACGTCATCAATCGTAGGCGACATTTGATTAATTTATTGATCTTGCACAGAAAATCTCAATATTGAGCTTTCTCTCCACAGCGCCATGGTTAATATTGCCATTTGGCAACACTTGCCTCGTCAGAGTCTCCCATGAGCCATGCCAACCCCATCCCGTTGGTGAAACGCAGCAGATTGGAGGCTGAAATTCAGGGGCGGTAGCCATGCCATATCTCGCCCGGTCCCTTTTTGATCCAAACAAACTGACCGGCAAGCCGCTGACTCATCCACAACATGCAAATCAAGGTGGTGTATGGAAACACAAACCCTGCATCGTGGTCGCTTGATCGACCATATCCAGCTGGTGGTCAAAGATCTGGTCGCCAGCCAGCGCTTTTACACGGCCATTCTCACCACCCTCGATATTCCGCTGGGCGGCACAGGTGAGGGCTACTTCTGGGCAGACGAACTGTTTGTCACCGCTGTCGATAGCCCCGCCGCGCTGGGGGTGTTGACCGGTCGCCACCATCTCGCCTTTCAGGCAAAAGATCGCGCCATGGTGGATCGCTTTTATCAGGCCGCACTGGCCAATGGCGGCAAAGACAACGGCGCCCCGGGCGAGCGTAATTATCACCCCGGCTATTACGCAGCTTTTGTCCTCGACCCGGACGGCAATAATATCGAAGCGGTTTATCACGGTGAGGCAAAGCGTAGTGCGGGATCTGTAGTAATTACTTTTTGAGACTAACAAATCTGGGACACCCACCTTTTTGAGCAAGGGTAGCATAGCCAGAACCCAAAGGGTGGGTGTCCAAGGTATCTCTGATTTAAATTAACTCACGAGTTAAATGGACTATGTTTGATATTTTTACTACTACTCACTCTGAGCAAAGAGCCGTGCTTTATGAAGGCAGTGAAGAGATCTCAGTTAAGACTGCTAAGTTAATGCTCAGTCGCCTTTATACAAATTATTACAATGAGATAGAGAGAGAAAGGGTTGTTTATGTTTTAACTAAATTAGGTTATCTGACTTCAGATAATGTAAAAAATAATACTGAAAATAGTGACAACTTACTCGATAGAGCCAATGAAACTATTCGTAAAGCTAATGCACGAATCAATGAACTGAAGCTGCAACTACAAGCAGCTGAACTCACAATTTCAGAATTGTACGAGGCAAATCAAAAATTGAACAATAGACTACAAGAATTATCTTGTAGTCTTTCGGACAAAGATATTCTCGGTTTTGATCAACTGCCGTCAAGCTATGAGCTTAAGAAGAGGTACAAGAGTCTAGCCTCTATACATCATCCTGACAAAGGTGGTAGTAAACATATGATGCAACGAATAAATGAATCTTATGAAAATCTGAAATCACAAGTGGCATAACAAACGCCTCAAGAGGGACTGTCAACGCGTGGCGTTTCCAGTCCCAATGAGCCGCGGTGGTTTCGGTTGTTGTGTTTGAGTTTGGTTGTTATGCGTTGCCAGCCCCTTAGGCGGGCGTTAAGGCTCACGAAGGAGTTTAGCTTGTACGATAAAAAGATTGGTAGAAATGACCCTTGTTGGTGTGGTTCTCAGATAAAATACAAAAAATGTCACTTGTTTCGTGATAGACAAGAGCCAATGAAACATTGGGAAATAAACAGAGAGTTTAACAATGTAAACTCACGTAAAAAGTGCTCTTGTCCTGACTCATTTAATGAGAATTGCGCCGGAAATATTATACGAGCTCATACTGTCCCCAAGACTTCCAGTTTGAAAGCAATCTCTGAAGCAGGGCATGTCCTTGGGCTTAAAATGAGTTATGAGGCGATCCGAAAGAATAGAGGTAGACCTTTATTAGAGAAAATCGGTATCAATCATGCGTCTACATTCAATGGCTTTTGTAAATATCATGATGACGTGATTTTTGCTCCTTTAGAAAAAGAGTCATTTGTGGCGAGTCAGAAACAGTGTTTTCTACTCGCATATCGAGCTTTTGCTCGGGAGTACTACGCTAAAGAAGGTGCTCAAGACCTTTCCACATTGAGGCATGGTGCAGATAAAGGTAAACACATTGAGGCTCAATTTGATATTCAGATGAATAACTTCCTTTACGAGTTAGGGAACAGAGCTGCTATTGAAGACCTAAAGCACCATAAAAGCTATTTTGATTGTGCCTTGGAAAATGACGACTTTTCTACAGCAAGGGCGGTAATATTTACATTCGATGAAGCTCCTCCTGTTATGGTCTGTGGCGGAATTAATCCAGACTTTGACTTTGATGGAAACCCTGTTCAGGACTTAATGGATCTTATGAAAAGGACTGATAACCTCTCTGTTACATCTTATTATGATGGTGAAAAGGGAATTATCGCCTTTTCGTGGTTAGAAAATAGTGATGAAACATGCTGCAAACTAATGTCATCGCTTCTGCATAAAGATCGAGAGGACTACGTTCCGATCATCATTCAGTACATGTTCAAGAATTTCGAAAATGTCTTTGTATCACCGAAGTGGTGGGAGTCTGAAAGTGAGAGCAATAGAAAGATTTTGATGAAATTGTTCGGAGACAGTATTTCTACCAATATATCTCCCAACGCGAATGGCATTACAAAAGCTTTATCTACTTACAACTTTCCTCAACTACGTGAAGTTATTACAGTCGGATACCCCTTAAGTACCGAGCCTTAACAAGGCGTTAAAGAGGGACAGCCAACGCGTGGCATTTTTATTATGCGTTGGTTTTTGTGATTACGGTGTTATGCGGAAGCTTGGCAGTAGCGTTGGCTGCCCCTTAACGCGGCGTTAGAAGGCACAGAATTCGCACATGATTGAACTTCAAAAAACCGACCCACTCTTTTCAGAGCTTGACCGCTTCTTCAACGAAGAACCTAAATCTGGGACACCCACCTTTCTGAGCAAGGCGCAGCATAGCCCGCACCCAAAAGATGGGTGTCCAAGGTCTTCCCTGCGAGGTAGGTTGCCTGCTCAATGCGGCCTATTGGCGCAGAGGGTTTATGTCGGAGGCGCTGGGATTGCTGTTCGCCCACGCCAGCACACTGGGAGTCACCTGCCTCACCGCAGATATCGATGCAGATAACGTCCGCTCTATCGCCCTGTTTGAAACACTGGGCTCCAAGGCGCATGCAGGGCGCTATCAGCGCACGCTCCCCTTTGTCTGACCCGAGACCAGAGCCACAGCCCCCTCACCTCTCAGGCCATTGTGGCAAGGCTCAGGCATAAAAAAACCGGAACCCAAGGGTTCCGGTTTTTTTCATTCCAGCCGAGGCTGGCAAACCAGCAAATTAAGCCTGGTTCTTAACTTCTTTCAGACCGCGGAAAGGAGCTTTGGCACCCAGAGCTTCTTCGATACGGATCAGCTGGTTGTACTTGGCAACACGGTCAGAACGGCTCATGGAACCGGTCTTGATCTGGCCAGCAGCGGTACCAACAGCCAGGTCGGCGATGGTCGCGTCTTCGGTCTCACCGGAGCGGTGGGAGATGACGGCAGTGTAGCCAGCGTCTTTGGCCATCTTGATGGCAGCCAGAGTTTCGGTCAGGGAACCGATCTGGTTGAACTTGATCAGGATGGAGTTGGCGATGCCGTTGTCGATACCGCGCTTCAGGATCTTGGTGTTGGTTACGAACAGGTCGTCACCCACGATCTGGATTTTCTTGCCCAGTTCAGCAGTCTGGTAGGCGAAGCCTTCCCAGTCAGATTCGTCCAGGCCATCTTCGATGGAGACGATCGGGAACTTGGTGGTCAGGTCAGCCAGGAAGTCGGAGAAACCGTTGGAGGTGAAGACACGACCTTCGCCTTTCAGGTTGTACTCTTTCTTCTCTGCGTCGTAGAACTCGGAAGCAGCGCAGTCCATAGCCAGGGTGATGTCGGTGCCCAGTTTGTAACCGGCAGCGGCAACGGCTTCAGCGATAACTTCCAGCGCTTCGGCGTTGGATTTCAGGTTCGGAGCGAAACCACCTTCGTCACCAACTGCAGTGTTGTAGCCCTTGGACTTCAGCACTTTGGCCAGGTTGTGGAACACTTCTGCGCCCATGCGAACGGCTTCTTTCAGGGTCTTGGCGCCAACCGGCTGGATCATGAACTCCTGGATGTCGACGTTGTTGTCGGCGTGCTCACCACCGTTGATGATGTTCATCATCGGCAGCGGCATGGAGTAAACACCCGGGGTGCCGTTCAGCTCGGCGATGTGGGCGTACAGCGGCATGCCTTTGGCAGCAGCGGCAGCTTTGGCGTTAGCCAGGGAAACAGCCAGGATGGCGTTGGCGCCGAACTTGGATTTGTTCTCGGTACCGTCGAGGTCGATCATGATCTGGTCGACAGTGGCCTGGTCCTTGGCATCTTTACCCAGCAGAGCTTGAGCGATCGGGCCGTTTACGGCTTCGATGGCTTTCAGCACGCCTTTACCCAGGAAACGGCTCTTGTCGCCGTCACGCAGTTCCAGCGCTTCGCGGGAACCGGTGGACGCGCCAGACGGAGCGGCTGCCATACCAACAAAACCACCTTCCAGGTGAACTTCGGCCTCAACGGTCGGGTTACCACGGGAGTCGATGATTTCACGACCGATCACTTTAACGATCTTGGACATGTGTATTTCCTCAGGTTTCGTAAAAAAACAACAAAAATATGCCAAAAAAAGCGGCTGTGGCACAGTGCCCCAACCGCATTTATTTTCAATTACTTCAAATTACGCTTCTGATACTCGCCTGCCGCCTTCACAAAACCGGCGAACAGAGCGTGGCCATCACGAGGAGTAGAGGTGAACTCCGGGTGGAACTGCGCAGCCACGAACCAAGGGTGATCCGGGATCTCGATGATTTCCACCAACTTCTTGTCGGCGGAGAGACCGGTCACTTTCAGACCTGCCGCTTCAATCTGCGGCAGCAGCTTGTTGTTTACTTCGTAACGGTGACGGTGACGCTCGTAAATGGTCGGGCTGCCGTACATCTGACGCACTTTGGAATCTTCGACCAGGTGGCAGAGCTGGGAACCCAGACGCATGGTACCGCCCAGATCAGACTTCTCGGTACGGGTCTCGACGTTGCCTTCTTCATCCACCCACTCGGTGATGAGGCCGACGACCGGATACGCGCAATCTTTCTTGAATTCGGAGGAGTGAGCCCCTTCCATGCCCGCTACGTTGCGAGCGAATTCGATCATGGCAACCTGCATGCCGAGGCAGATACCCAGGTAGGGGATCTTGTTCTCGCGGGCATACTGGGCAGCCAGAATTTTGCCTTCCACACCGCGCTCACCGAAGCCACCCGGCACCAGGATCGCGTCCAGACCTTCCAGCAGCTCAGCGCCACGGGTCTCGATATCCTGAGAGTCGATGTACTTGATATTGACGGAGTGACGGGTCTTGAGACCACCGTGCTTGAGCGCCTCGTTGACGGACTTGTAAGCGTCCGGCAGGGAGACGTATTTGCCGACCATACCGATGGTCACTTCACCAGTCGGGTTGGCCTCTTCGTAGATAACCTGTTCCCACTCGGACAAATCAGCCTCTTTGCACTCCAGACCGAAACGCTCGGTGAAGTAGGAGTCCAGATTCTGGGATTTCAGCAGTGCCGGGATCTTGTAGATGGAGTCGACGTCTTTCATGGAGATGACGGCGCGCTCCGGCACGTTGCAGAACAGGGCAATTTTGGCGCGCTCATTGGCCGGAATGGCACGGTCGGAGCGGCAGATCAGCACATCCGGCTGGATACCGATGGAGAGCAGCTCTTTGACGGAGTGCTGGGTCGGCTTGGTCTTCACTTCACCGGCCGCAGCCAGGTAAGGAACCAGCGTCAGGTGCATGAACATGGCGTTGTTGCGGCCCACTTCGGCAGCCAGCTGACGAATGGCCTCGAGGAACGGCAGGGACTCGATATCACCCACGGTACCGCCCACTTCGACGATGGCAACCTGATGGCCTTCGGCACCGGCAATCACCCGCTCTTTGATGGCGTTGGTGATGTGCGGGATAACCTGAATGGTGGCGCCCAGATAGTCACCACGACGCTCTTTACGCAGTACGTCGGCGTAGATACGGCCGGTGGTAAAGTTGTTGCGGCGGGTCATCTTGGTGCGGATGAAACGCTCGTAGTGGCCCAAATCCAGATCGGTTTCGGCCCCGTCCTCGGTTACGAACACTTCACCATGCTGGGTCGGGCTCATGGTGCCCGGATCCACGTTGATGTACGGGTCCAGTTTCATGATGGTCACATCCAGACCACGGGCTTCCAGAATGGCTGCCAGAGAAGCTGCGGCAATGCCTTTGCCGAGGGATGAAACAACGCCACCAGTAACAAAAATATATTTGGTCGTCATGCTGAACCTGAAAGAAGTTTAGGGAATTTTAAGGGGTGCTTCGGGGATGAAGCAGGACGGGGAAACAGTATACCAAAAACCCCTCTCCCAAACAATGAGCAAAAATCTATCAGGCTCACCGCCCCCCCATCTTGCGCCAAATCAACTTTGCTCGGTTTCCTTCGCCTTATCCCAAGCGGCATCGAGCTTTTCGAGGGTGCAATCGGTCATTTTCAAGCCTTCTGCGGCGATTATCTGCTCAACCTGACGAAAACGACGTTCGAACTTGGCGTTGGCACCGCGCAGCACCTGCTCCGGATCCTTGCCCAGATGACGCACCAGATTGACGGTGGCAAACAGCAGGTCGCCGAGCTCGTCGCTCACCCGCGCCTCGTCCACATCGACCATCAACACCTCTTCCATCACCTCGTCGATCTCCTCGTGGATCTTGTCCACCACCGGCCCCAGCGTCTTCCAATCAAAACCGACGGTGGCGCAGCGTTTCTGAATTTTGGCGGCGCGGGTCAGGGCAGGCAGCGAGAGCGGGATGTCGTCCAGCACGCTCTCTTTGTCGAGGGCCGCCCGCTCTTTGGCCTTTTCCGCTTCCCAGTTCGCTTTTACCGCCTGCTCATTGGCAAGGTCTGCATCGGAAAAAACGTGTGGGTGACGACGAATGAGCTTTTCACTCACCGTATCCACGATATCGGCGAAGTCGAACAAGCCCCGCTCTTTACCCAGCTGGGCGTAGAACACCACCTGAAACAGCAGATCCCCCAACTCCCCTTTCAGCCCCTGCCAATCTTCGGTCTCGATGGCATCGGCCACCTCGTAGGCCTCTTCCAGGGTGTGCGGCACTATGGTCTGGAAGTCCTGTTTCAGATCCCAGGGGCAGCCATTTTGCGGGTCACGCAAACGAGCCATGATGTCGAGCAGTTGGGGCAGATCGTAACGTTGGGACATGGGATATTCGCTTTCGATTTGTTCAAAAAGGGTCGTAAATGCAGACCGGCCACTGGGGCCGGTCGGTTCGATATCAAAGCCGCTTGGCGCTGATCACATCGTTGAGCTGACTGAGCTTGGCCAACGCCCGGTTGAAGGCGTTGATGTTGTAAATCTCCAGCTCCATGTCGATCTCGGCGGTCTGCTCGCGCACGTTGGAGCGTGAGCGCACCCCCATCACATTGATCTTCTCGTTGGCCAGCACGGTAGTGATATCGCGCAGCAGGCCGGAGCGATCGTTGGAGATGATCCGGATGGTAAGGCCGTAGCCGCCGGAGTAGTTCTCCCCCCACACCGCATCGATCAGCCGCTCGGGGTTGCGCCGTGACAACTCCTTGAGCTGCTCGCAATCTTCCCGGTGGATCGAAACGCCACGGCCCATGGTGATAAAGCCCTGAATGGAGTCCCCAGGAATCGGCTGGCAGCAGCGGGCGATATGGGTCATCAGGTTGCCGACCCCTTCTACTACTATGTGATCCTTGGGCTTGTGGCGCATCGGCGCGTTGGCCTTCTGCTCCAGCTTCTCCAGCAGTCGGCGATCTTCCTCTTCCGCCGTCGGCTTGTTGTAGCAGGTGTCGAGATAGTTGAGCACCTGGTTGATGCGGATGTCGCCGCTGCCGATACCGGCCAGCAGATCGTCGGTGCTCTCCAGATTGAAGCGGCGCAGCATGTTGCCCTTGTCGATCTTGGACATGCTGAGGTTGTGGCGATCCAGCTCCTTCTCGAACAGCTCGCGACCGGCCACGATATTCTTGTCCCGATCCAGCTTTCTGAACCAGGTCGCCACCTTGGCCCGCGCCCGACTGGAGCGCAGGAAGCCGGCGTTGGGGTTCATCCAGTCGCGGCTCGGGTTCGGCTCTTTCTGGGTGATCACCTCCACCTGATCGCCGGTCTGCAGCGCGTAGGTAAAAGGCACGATGCGGCCATCAATCTTGGCGCCGATGCAGCGGTGACCGATCATGCTGTGGACGTGATAGGCAAAATCAAGCGGGGTAGCGCCAGCGGGCAGGTCGATCACATCCCCTTTCGGGGTGAAGACGTAGACTCTGTCCTCGAACACCTGACTGCGCAGATCTTCCAGCAGGGAGCCGCTCTCGGAGAGATCTTCCTGCCAGGCGAGCAGCTTGCGCAGCCACTCGATCTTGTCTTCGAAGGTGTTGGCCTTGCCGCCTGCCTGTGCCCCTTCCTTGTAGCGCCAGTGCGCCGCGACGCCGAGTTCGGCATCCTGATGCATCTGGTCAGTACGGATCTGGATCTCTACTGTCTTGCCCTCCGGCCCCACCACTACGGTGTGGATCGACTGATAGCCGTTGGGTTTGGGGTTGGCGACATAGTCGTCAAACTCGCGAGGAATGTGGTGGAACTGGGTATGGACGATACCGAGCGCCGCATAGCAATCCTGCAGCCGCTTGGTCACTACCCGCACCGCGCGCACGTCGAACAACTCGTTGAACTCGAGGTGCTTCTTCTGCATCTTGCGCCAGATGCTGTAGATGTGTTTCGGCCGACCGTACACCTCGGCGTCAACTCCCGCCTCTTTCAGGCCATTACGCAGGGATTGCACAAACTCGCGGATGTAGCGCTCGCGGTCAAGCCGCTTCTCGTCGAGCTGCTTGGCGATCTGCTTGTAGGTATCCGGGTGCAGGTAACGGAAGGCGAGATCTTCCAGCTCCCACTTGAGCTGGCCGATGCCCAGACGGTTGGCGAGCGGCGCATAGATGTTGGTGATCTCCTGGGCCATCAGCACCCGGGTCTCTTCATCTGCCGTCTTCGCTTCCCGCAGGCAGGCGATCCGCTCCGCCAGCTTGATCACCACGGCGCGCACATCCTCGACCATGGCAAGCAACATGCGACGCACGTTGTCGACCTGCTCCGGCGAGGTTTCGCTACGATGGAGGGTCTGCAGGGAGCGGATGGCCTCCATCTCCAGCACCCCTTCCACCAGCTTGGCGATCTTGGAGCCGAAGTCCTCGTCCATCCGCTCCTGGCTGATGAGACCGGCTTCGACGAAGGGGTAGATGATGGCCGCTTTGAGGGTGCCGATATCCATGCTGAGCATCTGCAGGATGCCCACCATTTCGATACCGCGCACCAGCAGCTTGCTGGTCAGCGCCTCGTCACCGAGCGTCAGACAATACTGGTAGACGGTTCGCAGCTGATCCTTTTCACTGTCACTCAAGGAGAGCGAGCTGACCCACTCTTCCAGGGTGAAGTTGTCTTTCAAATGAATATCGCGAACCGCAACCATGGTATCAATCCTTTAAATTATCGGGCCGAAAGCTGTCACTTTCTCCCCTCATGAGATTGCCTCAAATGGGGATATCCAGCGCACTTTTCAAGGCATATTGTCCAGAAAGACAATAGAGCGCGCCAACAGGCCCTGCCGAACGACGAGGGTCTAGATTACCCCAATCACATCAGCTCAAACAGACGCAGACATGCCAGATTACATATCCGCATCGCCGTACTGATGAGTCATTTACTCCCGTTCAAACAGCGCCATGGACTCCAGATGACCAGTGTGAGGGAACATGTCGAGCATGCCGAGGCGCACCAGACGGTAACCCCCTTTCACCAGCACCTGACTGTCCCGCGCCAGGGTGACCGGGTTACAGGAGACGTAGACCACCCGCTTGGGTGAAAGTTTCACGACGTGTCCCATCACTTCCAGCGCGCCGGGGCGAGCCGGATCCAGCAGCACCAGATCGAACCCTTCCCGCGCCCAGGACATGCCGACGATGTCATCGCTCAGGTCGGCCTTGTAGAAACGGGCATTGGTGATGCCGTTGCGACGGGCGTTCTCTTCGGCCCGCTGCACCATGGCCAGTTCACCTTCGACACCCACCACTTCGCGAGCCTGACGGGCCAGCGGCAGGGTGAAGTTGCCGATGCCGCAGAAGAGATCGAGCACCTTGTCATCCTTGCTCGCCCCGAGCCATGTCAGCGCCTGCTCAACCATGCTCTGGTTGATGGGGCCGTTGACCTGAATGAAATCACCGGGTGCAAATGCAAGAGACAGGCCATCCAGCGAGTAGGATGGGGAAAATTGTTGCTGCAGCGCTTCGATGCGATCATCCGCCGCCTGCAGATAGAGGTCGATCCCCTGTGCTTTTGCAAACTCCACCAGCAGGGCGCGATCCGCCTCATTGGGGCGGCCGGTGTGACGCAGCAGCATCATGATCCCCTGCTCGGCCTGGATAAGCTCCGCATGGCCCAGCTCGCGCTGGCTCTTGAGGCGATTGAGGCACTCACGCAGCGGGGCAATCAGCGCAGAGAGCGGCTCGGCCAGCACAGGGCACCCTTCGATTTCCACCAGATCGTTGCTGTTGCGACGGCGGAAACCGACCCGGGTGCAGCGACCGTTCTTGTCAAATTTGATGGCCAGACGACAGACCCGGCGATAGGCACGATCTTCACCGGTCAGTACCGGCTCCAGCGCAGGCGCCTTGATGTTGCCCAACCGCTCGAACAGGCTGACCAGTCCGGCCGCCTTGGCGGCTTGCTGATCGGCAACCGACATGTGCTGGGCACTGCAACCGCCGCACTCGCGATAGTGGCTGCAGAAGGGGGCGATACGATTGGCCGCCGGGGTCACAACCTGTTGCAAGGCGGCGTGACCATACTGCTTTTTTTCTTCGGTGATGCGTGCCTTGACGGTCTCGCCGGGCAGCGCCCCTTCGACGAAGATCGCCTTGCCCTGATGGCGACCGATACCGACGCAGTGGTGATCGAGGGTGTCTATCGTAAATTCAATGCGTTGGAGCTGGGTGGACTTCTTTTGGGGCTTGAAAAACTGGGCCATAAAACTTGGTGCCTATAGGTGGCTATGTCATGATTGTGGAATCTGCTGCCGGGTATTGTCCCACAAGAATAATAGTATGACCAAATACGGCCACAGAGCCCGTGTATTGCCATCAACCCTATCGCCAACCCTGTTCACTGGTGGCCTGTTCGTATGACCAAATATGGCCTGAGAGCACGCGTTCTCGCCTTCACCATCCTGCCGACCCTGATCATCGGTGGCCTGATGGCCGGTTACTTCACCTTCCACCGCTACCAGCAGCTGGAAAACAACCTCATTGATCAGGGGATCAACATCATCGAACCGCTGGCGATCGCCAGTGAATACGGGATGACCCAGCACAGCCGCGAATCCCTCAAGCGACTGATTGGCCTGACCCACCGCAAGAACTCCCCCTTCATCAAGTCCATCGCAGTCTTCACCCAGGACAACCAGCTGTTCGTTACCTCGAACTATCACCGGGATTTCACCCGACTCAGACTGCCCGATGGCGAGCCTATTCCGGATCTGACCAGCGTGACGTTTCAGGGGGACGACATCATTTTGCGCACCCCGATCCAGGCTGAAACCAGTCTGGATGGCTTCCCGCTACCCAGCGATGTGGAGCCGCCGATGATCGGCTACATCTCGATGCAGATGGCGACCGATAGGGCCATGCTGCTGCAGTATCGCGACACCTTCTTTGCGGTGATCATGGTGCTCATCGGGGTGGCCTTCAGTACCCTGTTTGGCTTCCGGCTGGTCAAGAGCGTGACCCAGCCCATCACCAACATGGTGCAGGCGGTGCACAAGATCAGGGAGGGGCGGCTCGATACCCGGGTCAGCGGCCAACTCACCGGCGAGCTGGATATGCTGAAAAACGGCATCAACGCCATGGCCAAGGCGCTCTCCGAATATCACGAAGAGATGCAGCAGAATATCGATCAGGCCACCTCTGACCTGCGCGAAACCCTGGAGCAGATCGAGATCCAGAACGTCGAACTCGACATGGCCAAGAAACGGGCGCAGGAGGCGGCGCGGGTCAAGTCGGAGTTTTTGGCCAACATGTCCCACGAACTGCGCACGCCGCTCAACGGGGTCATCGGTTTTACCCGCCAGTTGCTGAAAACCAGCCTGACCCCGAGCCAGACCGACTACATGCAGACTATCGAGAAATCGGCGCGCAACCTGCTTGGCATCATCAACGACATCCTCGACTTCTCCAAGCTGGAGGCGGGCAAGCTGCAGCTGGAGCATATCCCGTTCAGCCTGCGCGACACCCTCAACGAGACCATGCACCTGCTCGGCCCCAGCGCCCACGACAAGCAGCTGGAGCTCTCCCTGCGGGTGGATGCCGATGTGCCGGATTACCTAACCGGCGACCCCATGCGTCTGCAACAGGTGCTTACCAACCTCACCGGCAACGCCATCAAGTTCACCGAGCAAGGCAACGTGGATGTCCATATCGAGCAGACCGGCAGTGGCAACCACAAGGTGAGGCTCAACGTCCAGATCCGTGATACCGGCATCGGCATCTCCCAAGAGCAGCAACATCAGCTGTTCCAGGCCTTCAATCAGGCCGACTCCTCCATCTCCCGCCGTTATGGCGGCACGGGCCTGGGCCTCGTCATCACCCAGAAGCTGGTGCAGCAGATGGGCGGCCAGATCCGCTTCGAATCGGAGCTCGGCAAAGGCTCAATCTTCTCGTTCAGTCTGGATGTGGAGGTCTCCCCCCTGCCCCAGACCGATCAACTGCCGCTGGATCGGATCCGTGGCAAACGGCTCTGGCTGCTGGAACCGGATCCCTTCGCGCAAGCCTCTCTGCTCGCCCTGCTGGCGGAGTGGCACCTCGACGTGCACCCACTGACCAGCGATGATCCCTGGCCCGAGATGAGCGAGCAGGAGATGGTGATCATCGGCAGCAGCACCCTGCATACGCCGCAGCAGGTGATCGGCTGTCTCGACAGACTGAACTGCCAGCAGCAAAACACCATAGTGCTGCTCAGCAGCCACGAGCCGGCGCTCTATGAAGCTATGTTGACCCATGGCGCCCAGCACTGTCTCTCCAAACCGGTCAACCACCGCAAGCTGCTGCACGCCCTGCTCTCGCCGGAATCGAGCCGCCAGAAGCTGCCCGCCCAGCCTGCGCCGCGCCAGTTGCAGCCGATCAAGGTGCTGGCGGTGGATGACAACGCCGCCAACCTCAAGCTGATCGCCGCCATGCTCAAGGAGATGGTGAGTCAGGTGGTGGTGTGCAAAAACGGCAAGGAAGCGGTCAAGCAGGCCCAGAGCCAGCCGTTCGACATCATCTTCATGGATATCCAGATGCCGATCATGGATGGCATCAGTGCCACCCAGGCGATCCGCAACCAGTCCCTCAACACCACCACCCCGATCGTGGCGGTGACCGCTCACGCCATCCCCGGCGAACGGGAGCGACTGATCCGGCAGGGGATGGACGACTATCTGGCCAAGCCCATCGACGAGAGCATGCTGGCCCAGCTCATCACCGACTTTGCCCATCGCCGTCACCAGAATAATGGTGCCCAACAGATCGACTGGACACTGGCGGTGCGGCAAGCTGCGGGGAAAGAGCATCTCGCCAGAGAGATGCTGACCATGCTGCTGGCCAGTTTCGACGAGGTGGAACCTGTGCTGGATAGCGCGCTGGCGGGCGAAATTGAAGATAGCGAAGTGCTGGCACAGCTCCATCGCCTCAACGGCGGCTGTGCCTATTCCGGGGTGCCGGGGCTGCAACGGCTGCTCTCCCAGCTGGAGCAACAGCTGCGTGACGGCGTGCCGGTGAGCGAGCTGGAACCCGAGCTGCTGGAGCTGCAAGATGCGCTGGAACTGGTGCGCCAGGAGGCGCCCCGCTATCTCGGCAAGGCTTGATGAGCTTGACCCGAACTGTATCGGCCCCCGCTTTTTCTGACGCGAGGGCCGCCAGATGGTAAAGTTGCGCCGTTTACACAGGAGTCAGCATGACCAACAACGATATTCTGCGCCGTCTGCGCTACGCCCTCACCATCAGCAACGACCAGATGGTCGAGATGTTTGCCAAGGGCAACCTGACGGTCACTCACGCCCAGCTGCACAGCTGGTTGATGAAAGAGGCGGCGGAAGGTGAAGAGCAAGAGGCAGGCTATGTCGCCTGTCCCGACTCGGCTCTGAGCCAGTTCCTCGACGGTTTCATCATCGCCCGCCGCGGCGTGCGGGAAGATGCACCGGCCCAGGTGATCCCGAACCGGATCAACAACAACATGATCCTGCGAAAGCTGCGCATCGGTCTCAACTTCAAGGAAGAGGATATGCTCGGCACCCTCAAGCTCGCCGACTTCAACCTCTCCAAGTCCGAGCTCAGTGCCCTGTTCCGCTCCAAGGATCACAAGCACTATCAGGATTGCGGGGATCAGATCCTGCGCAACTTCCTGATCGGTCTCACGGCCAAATACCGCGGCTAACCAGCCGCGCGACTGACCAGACCGGGCCTTCGACATGTGCCAGCGACTCACTCCTCCCACGCTCAGCGGCTTGGCTGCAGCAGGGGGATGGCGCTGGCGCTGTCTTCTTCCCCTCTTCTTTCTGCCACTGGTTCTGCTGCTGGGTGGTTGTACTCCGTCCGAATACCAGCTCTCTACCCGCTATCAGAGCGCCAACCAGAATGAGCGGATCGCCTTTCTGATCCTTCACTACACCGACGAGGATGACTCCCACTCCCTGCGCCTGCTGACCGAGCCGGAGCACAAGGTGAGCGCCCACTACCTGATCCCTCGTGACAGCCGCGAGACCCCGCTACCGGTCTATCAGCTGGTGCCGGACAGCGCGCGCGCCTGGCATGCCGGACGCAGCCGTTGGCACCAATATGCCGGGCTCAATGCCAGCTCCCTTGGCATCGAGATCGTCAACCTCGGCTATCCAGCGGAAGATGAGCCGCTGGCCCCCGATGCCCGCCGCTGGCAACCCTATACCCCGCAGCAGATTGCCGCCGTCGGCGCCCTCAGCCGGGAGCTGGCCGCCCGCTACCAGATTCCACCGACCCAGGTGCTGGGCCACAGCGATGTCGCCCCCGAGCGCAAGCAGGATCCCGGCCCTCACTTCCCCTGGCGCCAGCTCTATCTGACGTACGGAGTCGGCGCCTGGCCAGATGAAGGTCGGGTGGCCGAGCTACTGGCCAGCCCCTTGCCCGATTGGGATGCGGCCATGTGGCAGCAGCAGCTGGCCCGCTATGGCTACGGCCTGTCCCAAACCGGCCAGTGGGATGAGCAGAGCCGCGCCGTAATGGGCGCCTTTCAGCTCCACTTTCGCGCCAGCAAGGTCGATAGCAAACCGGACCGCGAGTGTCAGGCCATCCTGATGGCGCTGATCGAAAAATACTTCCCCTAATCCTCATCCATTGCCCCTGTTGCTGCGTACTGTTTGATAGCCGTTAGCTATCAAACAGTTAGGCACAAGCAATTGTCCCTGCATTTTGCAAGGCGTTATTCTGACTGCGTTCCGAAAGAGAATTTAAAACCGATTTCCAAATCTGGAGGTGAATGATGAAAAGCCCGATTGGTCTTGATACTGCTCAATCACAAGCCCTGGCAGCCGAGTTGAACAAATTGCTGGCTAGCTACCAGATCCTCTACATGAACGTGCGCGGCTTCCACTGGAATATCCGTGGCAACCAGTTCTTCGAACTGCACCTGAAATTTGAAGAGATTTATAACGACCTGCTGCTGAAAGTCGATGCGCTGGCCGAGCGGATCCTGACCCTGGATGGCGTGCCCATGCACAGCTTCAGCGACTACCTGAAAGTCTCTGCCATCCCGGAGCAAAAAGGGCTGCACGATGGCCGCGCCTGTGTCGAATCCCTGCTGGATAGCTTCCGCGAACTGCTGGTTGCCCAGCGCCGCATTCTGGGTCAGGCCGCCGAAGCCGGTGATGAGGGCACAGCCTCCATCCTCTCCGACTATGTGCAGCAGCAGGAAAAACTGGTCTGGATGCTGCGCGCTTATCTGGCCTGATAGTGAACCAAGCCGACTACAGCGTACGTATGCTGGCTTGAGTAAGTACCGGGCCGAAAGCTCCTGACCAGACCACGGCCCAATCCGTCTGATTGTTATGTTCTGTTGCAAACCTGAGTTGTCTCTCCTTTTATCCACCCGCTTGCCGCCCTGTTTGGGCGGCTTTTTTGTTTTTGATCTGCATCAAGGGAAACTTAATTGTCAAATTGAATGCCTATTAAGTTTTTCGCGAGAGGAATAGAATCGCCACAAAACAGACAACTGAAATGTCCAATTAGGAGAGACATGATGTTTTGTGTGCAATGTGAACAGACAATTCGTACCCCGGCTGGCAACGGCTGTGCCTACGCACAAGGTATGTGCGGCAAGACGGCGGAAACCTCGGATCTGCAAGATGTGCTGATCTACACCCTGCAGGGGCTCAGCGCCTGGGCGCTGGCTGCCCGCGAGCAGGGCATCATAGATCGCGAGATCGATGCCTTCGTGCCCAAGGCCTTCTTCGCCACCCTCACCAACGTCAACTTCGACTCGAATCGCATCGTGGCCTATGTCAATCAGGCCCTCGCCTATCGCCAGCAGCTGGCCGATCGTATGACCGCCATGGCGGTGCAGGTCAAAGACTTGCCGCACTCCGCTTACTTCGAACCCGGTGCCGAGCTGCTGGAGCAACTTGCCCATGCCGCGCCTGCAGCCCCCAATCGGGGCAAGAGCGAGGTGAACGAAGACATCATGGGGCTGCGCCTGCTCTGCCTCTACGGCCTCAAGGGCGCCGCCGCCTACATGGAGCACGCCCGGGTGCTGGATCAGCAGAGTGACGAGGTGGCCGCCGAATTCCACCGCATCATGAGCTGGCTCAGCACAGACCCGAGCGAAATGGGTCGGCTGTTCAGCTGCGCCATGGAGATCGGTCAGCTCAACTTCAAAATCATGGAGATGCTGGATCTCGGTGAAACCAGCGCCTTCGGTCACCCGGAACCAACCCAGGCCAGGGTCACGCCCATTCCCGGCAAGTGCATTCTGGTCTCCGGCCACGACATGATGGATCTCAAGCTCATTCTGGAGCAGACCAAAGGGACCGGCATTCATATCTACACCCACGGCGAGATGCTGCCCGCGCTGGCCTACCCCTTCTTCAAGCAGTACCCCCATCTGGTGGGCAACTACGGCTCCGCCTGGCAAAACCAGCAGAAGGAGTTTGCCAACTTCCCAGGCGCCGTGGTGATGACCTCCAACTGCATCATCGACCCGAATGTGGGCAACTACTCGGATCGCATCTTCACCCGCTCCATCGTCGGCTGGCCGGGCGTCACTCATCTGGAGGGGGATGATTTCTCCGCCGTGATCGCCAAGGCCCAAGCGCTGGAAGGCTTCAAGCACACCGAGCTCGAGCACTTCATCACCATCGGCTTTGCCCGCAACGCCCTGATGCAGGCTGCGCCCGCAGTGATTGAGAAGGTCAAAGCCGGGGAGATCAGCCACTTTTTCCTAGTGGGTGGCTGTGACGGCGACAAGGCCGAGCGCGCCTACTTCACCGAGTTTGCCAAGGCGGCGCCGCGCGACAGCCTGCTGCTCACGCTGGGCTGCGGCAAGTACAAGTTCAACAAGCTCGACTTTGGCGACATCTGTGGCATTCCACGTCTGCTGGACGTGGGTCAGTGCAACGATGCCTACTCCGCCATCCAGCTGGCGCTGGCACTCTCCGAGGCGTTTGAGTGCGGGGTCAACGATCTGCCGCTGACGCTGGTGCTCTCCTGGTTCGAGCAGAAAGCCATCGTCATTCTGCTCACCCTGCTCTCCCTCGGGGTGAAGGACATTCGTACCGGCCCGACCTCCCCCGCCTTCCTCACCCCGGCTCTGCTCAAGGTGCTGGAGGAGCAGTTCGGTCTGAAAGGGACCACCACGGCCGAGGCTGACCTGGCCGAGATCCTGGCGGCCTGATCGGTACCTCATGTTGTAAGCGTTTGGCGAGCCGCCCGGCTCGCCTTTTTTCTGGATCCGGCTTTTTCATCAGACGTTTTTCAAACCGTTTCAAACCTAAGGAGCCTTGTGATGACCTCTCTCACGCTCACCTGCATTGGCCGCCAACAGAACACCCACGACGTCGTGAGCTGGCAGCTGGCGCCGCTTTCCGGCAGCCTCCCTCCCGTACTGGCTGGCCAGTGCATCACCCTGCATACCCAGATTGACGGCCAGCCGGAGTGCCGCGCCTATACCCTCTCCTCCAGCCCGCAGGATGCATGCTGGCAGGTCACCATTAAGGATGTGGGACGGGTCTCCCGCCATCTGCACCAGACCCTGCAAGTGGGCGACGAGATCCGGGTGGATGGTCCCTTTGGCGACTTCAACCTGACCACCTTGCCTTGCGAACGGCCACTGCTGCTCAGTGCCGGTTCCGGCATCACCCCCATGTGGGCCATGTTGCAGGACGAGCTGGCCAAACGGCCGGATGCCGATATCCGCTTTATTCACAGCGCCCGCTCGCCAGCAGATGTGATCTTCGCAGATGACTTGGCTGCACTGGCTGAGGCCCATGCCGGTGTACGCCATGCCCTGATTCTGGAAGAGGCACCTGCAGGTCACCCCTGGATTGGCCGACTAACCCCCGCCATGCTGGCCGAACTGGCTCCAGATCTGCGCGAACGCCATGTCTATCTCTGCGGCCCGGCCCCCTATATGGCGGCGGTCAGCGCCATGCTGGCTGAGCTGGGATTGCCGCCGGATCAGCTGCATCAGGAGTCCTTTGGCCTTCCTCCCGCAGACCCCGCCACCACCACCAGCGACCACTTCTGGCTGACCCTGAAAAAGAGCGGCAAAAAGGTGAAGATCCTGCCGGGTCAGACCCTGCTGGCGGCGCTAGAAGCTGCGGGCGAAACCATAATGGCGGCTTGTCGCGCCGGGGTATGTGGCAGCTGTCGTTGCACCACCACAGGTGACATCGAGCGCCAGAGCGTGATGACCCTGAGTGCGCAGGACCTGGAGAGCGGCGTGGCTCTGGCCTGCTCCTGCACAGCGAAAGGGGATATCAGTCTCGATTATTGAGATACACAAAGGGCTTCATTGGTATCTCAACCTTTTCCCGAGCGGGCAGGACGGGTAGACTCTGCCCCAGTTTCACCAGAACACGGGATAAAAAATGACAATACTGGTCACAGGGGGCGCCGGCTATATCGGCTCCCACACCCTGGTTGAGCTGCTCGGTGCGGGGCAGCAGGTAGTGGTACTCGACAACCTATCCAACTCCTCACCGGAGTCACTCAAGCGGGTCGAACGGATCACCGGCAAGCCGGTCACCTTCGTCGAAGGGGATGTGCTGGACAGAGCCTGCCTGCAGCAGCTGTTTGCCAACCACCAGATCGAATCGGTCATTCACTTCGCCGGCCTCAAGGCGGTCGGAGAATCGAGCCAGATCCCGCTCACCTACTACCAGAACAACATCAGCGGCACTCTGGTGCTATGCGAAGAGATGGCCAAGGCTGGCGTTTTCCGGCTGGTATTCAGCTCCTCGGCCACCGTCTATGGCGATCCCGCTTCGGTACCGCTGCGGGAAGATTTCCCCACCAGCGCCACCAACCCCTACGGCCGCTCCAAGCTGATGGTGGAGGAAATCCTCCGCGATCTCACCAAATCCGATCCCCGCTGGGCTATCGTACTGCTGCGTTACTTCAACCCGGTCGGCGCCCACGAGAGCGGCCTGATTGGTGAAGATCCCAACGGCATCCCCAACAACCTGCTGCCCTATATCAGTCAGGTCGGCGTAGGCAAGCTCAAGGAGCTGGGGGTATTTGGCAACGACTACCCGACCCCGGATGGCACCGGCGTGCGCGACTACATCCATGTGGTGGATCTCGCCATCGGTCACCTGAAAGCACTGGCACGCATCAAGAGCGACACCGGCGTCTTCACCTACAACCTGGGCACAGGTCAGGGCTACTCGGTACTGGAGATGGTCAAGGCGTTTGAAGCGGCCAGCGGCCGACCCATTCCCTACCAGATCAAACCCCGTCGCCCAGGCGACATCGCCGAGTGCTGGGCAGAGCCGACGCTGGCCCGTGCCGAGCTGGGTTGGCAGGCTGAGCGCGGTCTGGAGCAGATGATGGTCGATACCTGGCGCTGGCAAAGCAACAACCCGAACGGCTATCAAGGCTGATCTCTCGCGGGTGGATAACAAAACGCCCCGACATTTTCATGTCGGGGCGTTTTATTTTGCGACATTCAATCAGTGGGTCTGACTGCGCAGCAGCGGCACACGGGACAATCGGGGGGCGATGCGCTCTATCAGCCGATCCGCCAGCGGGGTCAGCAGCAACCAGGGCAGACAGAGGGTCGCCAGCCCCAGTGCGCCGACGTAGACATCGGTAAACCAGTGAGCCCCAGCCAGAATGCGCGGCGCGGAAAAGATCGGCACCATCAGCAATGCGGTGACTCCCGCCCAGCGCGGTAGATAGCGCAAGGCGTAGCCGGCGAAGATCATCAGGAACAGGGCGTGATCCCCGGGGAAGCTGTCACCGGAAGAGTCCTTGGTCGGAATACCGCTGATCTGGGTCACCCGCAGCGCATCGGCCACCATCAGGGTCGGGCTGGGTCGCTCCACCGGCAATCGGTGACCAAGCTGGTTGATCACCAGTGCACTTAGCAGCATCACTATGCCCATCGCCACCAGCTGGCGACGACCCGCCAGATCCCGAGCAAAGAAACATCGGACCAGAATCAGCCCCATACAGGCCAACACCGCCAGATCGAACAGCCGGTTATTGGTGATGGCCACCAGATCGGCCCACAGAGCCGACTGTCCGAGCCAACCGTTAACGGTGTGAAAAATCGCGAGATCCCACTGATCCCAGGGACCATGAGCGGGCAGCGCAGCCCAACTGATGGCCACCAGACCACCGACCAGATAGCAAAGCAGGAACTTGCCCATGGGGACTCTCCTTTGGAAAAGGGCGATATGGTAAAACTGTAGAGTGCGTCACAAAACCGAAGAATTGTAAGAAAGTGCGACACTTTATCAAGCCTCAAATAAAGCCCATCAGCCCATTCCAATCTCGCATATCCCAACAGCGCCAAGATTTCTGCCTCCGGTGCTGCATCTGTGGGCCTCTCACCATGAGTGCGGCTTGTGCCACCACCGCAACACCCCCTAGAATGCGCACTTCCCTTTACTGCGAAAGGAAGCGGTATGCATATTCACATTCTCGGGATCTGCGGCACCTTTATGGGTGGTCTGGCGGTGTTGGCAAAACAGCTTGGTTACCGGGTGACCGGTTCGGATGCCAATGTCTATCCCCCCATGAGTACCCAGCTCGAGCAACAGGGCATCGAACTGACCGAAGGCTATGACCCCTCCCAACTCGATCCGGCACCGGATCTGGTGGTGATCGGCAACGCCATGAGCCGCGGCAACCCCTGTGTTGAATATGTGCTGGACCGCAATCTGCCCTACATCTCCGGTCCCCAGTGGCTGTTGGAGCACGTGCTGCAAGATCGCTGGGTGCTGGCCGTTGCCGGCACCCACGGCAAGACCACCACCGCCAGCATGTTGGCCTGGGTGCTGGAGTACGCCAAGCTGGAGCCCGGTTTCCTGATTGGCGGCGTACCGGGCAACTTCCCGGTCTCGGCCCGTCTCGGCTCCGCCCCCTTCTTTGTCATCGAAGCGGACGAGTATGACTGCGCCTTCTTCGACAAGCGCTCCAAGTTCGTCCACTACCATCCGCGCACCCTGGTGATGAACAATCTGGAGTTCGACCACGCGGATATCTTCCCGGATCTCACCGCGATCCAGCGCCAGTTCCACCACCTGATGCGCACCGTGCCGAGCAACGGCCGGGTGCTGTTCCCGCAAGCCGATGACAACCTCACCGCCGTGCGCAAGATGGGCTGCTGGAGCGAAGTGGAGCTGGTGGGTCAGGATGACGCCAAGTGGAAGGCGGTCAAGCTGGCCAATGACGGCTCCGCCTTCGAGGTGTGGCTGGATGGCGAAAAGCAGGGTGAGGTGCACTGGGAGTGTATCGGCGAGCACAACGTCAACAACGGTCTGATGGCCATCGCTGCCGCCCGCCACGCCGGTGTCATGGTGGAGCATGGCATCGCAGCCCTCTGCCAATTCAAATCCCCCAAGCGGCGGATGGAGCTCAAGGGTGAGGTAGCGGGCATCAGCGTCTATGACGACTTCGCCCACCACCCCACCGCCATCGAGACCACCCTCGGCGGCCTGCGCGCCAAAGTGGGCGAGGCCCGCATTCTGGCGGTGCTGGAGCCACGCTCCAACACCATGAAGCTGGGGGTTCACAAGGAGGAGCTGGCTGGCTGCTTCGATGGCGCCGACGAGGTGTTCTTCTTCCAGCCGCCCAACATCGGCTGGGATCTCGGCGAGGTGACGGCCCATATGACCCGTCCGGCCAAGGTATTCAACGATCTGGAGACCCTGATCAACCGGCTGGTGGCCGAGAGCCGCGATGGCGACCATATTCTGATCATGAGCAACGGCGGCTTCGGTGGCATTCATGACAAGCTGATCGCCCGCCTCAAGGATTACCACGGCGAACTATGAACAAAGCGATCACCCTGGCGCTGACCGGCGCCTCCGGCGCCCCCTACGCCCTGCGCCTGCTCCAGTGTCTGGTGCAGGCGGACTATCGGGTCTACCTGCTCGCCTCATCGGCGGCTCGTGTGGTACTCAAGACCGAGCAGCAACAGGATTGGCCCGGCTCGCCGAAAGAGCTCTCTGCCTATCTTTGTCGCCAATATGGCGCCAAGGAGGGGCAGATTGTCGCCTGCGGCAAGGAGGAGTGGTTCTCGCCGGTGGCCTCCGGTTCGGCCGCGCCCAAACAGATGGTGGTCTGCCCCTGCTCAATGGGCACCGTCTCGGCCATTGCCAACGGCACCTCGGACAACCTGCTGGAGCGGGCAGCGGATGTGGTGATCAAGGAGCGCGGCCAACTGATCCTGGTGCCCCGCGAAACCCCCTTCTCGGCGATCCATCTGGAGAACATGCTGAAACTGGCACGGCTCGGGGTGACCATCATGCCCGCAGCCCCCGGTTTCTATCATGAGCCGAAAAGCATCGCCGATCTGGTGGACTTTATGGTCGCCCGCATCCTCGATCATCTGGGTGTCGAGCATGAGCTAACCCACCGCTGGGGCTATGGCCACCAGTGAGGTGACCGCCACATCCGGCCATAAAAAAAACGGCGCCACTCAATGAGTGACGCCGTATTTTCGTTAAGCCGTGTTAGCGAGCCTGAATTGGCGCCGTCACGTACTTGAACAGGAAATCAGTCACCTCTTGGCGCACCGGGCGCTGAGGTTGATTGATCATCTGCATCATCACATAGCCAAAACCGGTCAGAGAGCGGGCCAGATCCTGTGCCGACAGCACACTGGTGATCTCCCCTGCATCCATGGCGGTTTGCAGCTCGCTGGCGATCAGCTCAAGGCAGTGATCGAGCAGGCGGGTATAGCGGGGCCATACCTCTTCCCGAACCGAGGAACTCCACTCCAGCCAGATACCGGCATAATCCGGTTGATCGTAGGCCGCATCGACAGAGAGGCGTACATGACGCTGAATCTTGTCGAAAATGGAGCCCTGGTCACCGTATGCCTGCGACAGCATCTGGTTCACAAAGCGTTCGATCTCGGCCAGCACCTCATCTACCAACTCCTCGCGGGTGTTGAAATAGTTGAAGACAGTAGCCACAGAGACCTTGGCCTGTTCGGCTATCTCGGCGTGACCTGCACGGCCAATACCGCGACGGGAGAACACCTCGATGGCACATTCCATCAATTGGGAGCGACGAGCTTCCGGCGACAGCCGGGTACGACGTCTTATTTCTGCGCGTGGTTCCATAGTTTTTATCATCTAATAGTTATTGATTATGGTGTTTATAGTATTTTAACTAATCATGCCTGAGTGCCTGCTAACTCTATCAATTAAAATAAGCTGATAAAAGCACCACGTATCTCTAGCACCCTTCGACATGAGTGGTAGAATCATCGGTTTTGATATTCATGAACGGCCAAATCCCCTTTGGCCTTATGGGAGTAAGTGATGAAACACACCGTCGAGGTGATGATCTCCGAGGCTGAAATCGCCGCCCGGATCGCCAAATTGGGTGAAGAGATCACCGCCCGCTATCAGGGTTCTGACGAAGTCGTGATGATTGCGCTGCTGCGCGGTTCCTGCATCTTCCTGGCCGACCTCTGCCGCCAGTGCCAGCTGCCCATCACTCTGGACTTCATGACAGCCTCCAGCTACGGCTCCGGCATGCACAGCACCCGTGACGTCCGCATCCTCAAAGACCTGGACGATGACATCAAGGGCAAGGATGTGGTGATCGTGGAAGACATCATCGACACCGGTTACACCCTCAACAAGGTGCGCGAGATCCTCTCCCTGCGCGAGCCGAAATCCCTGGCCATCTGCACCCTGCTGGACAAACCCTCCCGCCGCGAAGTGCAGGTGCCGGTCGACTGGATTGGCTTCGCCATTCCGGACGAATTCGTGGTCGGCTGTGGCATCGACTACGCCCAGAAGTACCGCAACCTGCCGTTTATCGGCAAAGTGGTACCCCAGGAGTAAGCCAGGTTCAGGAATATCACGGGTGAAGCGGTCTTGCGCCCTTTACTCTGTGCAGGCGGCCTTGGCCGCCTTTTCTGTATCGAGCCGGATTCAACCATCACAGAGGTTGCAATGAACGCATTGGAAATCAGCGGCCTGAAAAAGACCTATCAGGGGGGCGTTGAAGCCCTTAAAGGCATCGATCTTACCGTCAGGCAGGGGGATTTCTTCGCCCTGCTCGGCCCGAACGGCGCGGGCAAATCCACCACCATCGGCGTCATCAGCTCGCTGGTGAACAAGAGCGCCGGCAAGGTGAAGGTATTTGGCTACGACATCGACAGCGATCTCGAACAGGCCAAGGCCCAGCTCGGGCTGGTGCCACAGGAGTTCAACTTCAGCCAGTTCGAGAAGGTGATCCAGATTGTCACCCATCAGGCCGGTTTCTACGGCGTGCCCAAGGCAGAAGCCAAGATCCGCGCCGAGAAGTACCTGCGCCAGCTCGATCTGTGGGAGAAGCGCGACATGCCTGCCCGCACCCTCTCCGGCGGCATGAAGCGCCGTCTGATGATCGCCCGCGCCCTGATGCACGAGCCCAAACTGCTGATCCTCGATGAACCGACCGCCGGGGTCGATATCGAGATCCGCCGCTCCATGTGGACCTTCCTCAAGGATCTCAACGAGCAGGGCGTCACCATCATCCTCACCACCCACTATCTGGAAGAGGCCGAGATGCTCTGCCGCAACATCGGCATCATCGACAAGGGTCGGCTGATCGAGAACACCAGCATGAAGAATCTGCTGGGCAAGCTGGGTCGCGAGACCTTCCTGCTCGACCTTGCGCCAGGTTCTGCCGTACCCGAGGTGCCAGAGTTCAACGGCCGCATGCCGGATGAGCGCACTCTTGAGGTGGATCTCGACAAGAGCCAGTCACTCAACAGCCTGTTCGAGCAGCTGTCGAACCAGCAGGTGCAGGTCGTGAGCATGCGCAACAAGGCCAACCGGCTGGAAGAGCTGTTCGTCAATCTGGTCGAAGAGGGGAGAAAAGCATGAATCTGGCCATCTATTACATCGCCTTCAAGAGCATTCTGGCAAAGGAGGTGAGCCGCTTTACCAGGATCTGGATCCAGACCCTGGTGCCACCGGCCATCACCATGAGCCTCTACTTCGTCATCTTCGGCAACCTGATCGGTTCGCGCATCGGTGATATGGGCGGCTTCACCTATATGGAGTTCATCGTGCCCGGCCTTATCATGATGTCGGTGATCACCAACTCTTACTCCAACGTCGCCTCCTCCTTCTTCAGCGCCAAGTTCCAGCGCAATATCGAGGAGATGCTGGTGGCACCGGTGCCCAACTACGTCATCATCGCCGGTTACGTGGGCGGTGGCGTGGCGCGCGGCCTCTGCGTCGGCCTTATCGTCACCCTGGTGTCGCTGTTCTTCGTGCCGCTGCAGATCCACCACCTGTTCAGCGTCTGCTTCACCGTGCTGCTCACCGCGATCCTCTTTTCGCTGGGTGGCCTTATCAACGCGGTGTTTGCCAAGACCTTCGACGACATCAGCATCATCCCCACCTTCGTGCTGACACCGCTCACCTATCTGGGCGGGGTGTTCTACTCCATCAGCCTGCTGCCCCCCTTCTGGCAGAGTGTCTCCCAGGTGAACCCCATCATCTACATGGTGAACGCGTTCCGTTACGGCTTCCTCGGTATCTCCGACGTGCCGCTCGGCACCGCCTACCTCATCATCATCGGCTTTATCGTGGCCCTCTACGGCATCGCCTGGTGGCTTATCTCCCGCGGCACCGGACTGCGCCACTAATGACCAAAACGGGCACCTCGCGGTGCCCGTTTTTTATTCCCCCTGTAGCCCCTTCAACCTGCTAGTCCCCTTCTCAATAACCTGCTTGTCATTAAGGATTTACCTGACACCTTGTGATCCACCGCAATTTTCGAATTACCCCCAAAGGTATAATTCTCGCGGTTGGATGTGCCGTCACGGATGGCTCGTCCGTCTCTTCATTTCTCTCATCAGGGCAGGATCGCCTATGTCACTTATCACCGAGTTGCCAGCCATATTCGATAGCTTTTCAGATGCCCGTCGTCAGGGCTTTCTGGCTGTAATGGCACTCAAGGAGCGACAGATCCCCCTGGTCGGCACCTACTGTACCTTTATGCCGCAGGAGGTGGCGATGGCCACCGGCGCCGTGGTGGTATCGCTCTGCTCCACCAGCGACGAGACCATCGAGGAGGCCGAGAAAGACCTGCCCCGCAACCTCTGCCCGCTGATCAAGAGCAGCTACGGTTTTGGCAAGACCGACAAGTGCCCCTACTTCTACTTCTCCGATCTGGTGGTGGGGGAAACCACCTGCGACGGCAAGAAGAAGATGTACGAGTACATGGCCGAGTTCAAACCGGTGCATGTGATGCAGTTGCCCAACCGCGCCGATGACGAGGCCTCCCGCACCCTGTGGCGCAGCGAAATCGTCCGCTTCAAGGAGTTGCTGGAGCAGCAGTTCGGCAAGCCCATCAGCGAGCAGGCATTGCGAGACGCCATCGTGCTGAAAAACCGCGAGCGCCGCGCGCTGGCCGATTTCTACCGGCTGGGCCAGCTCAATCCGCCGGCACTCAGCGGTACCGACCTGCTCAAGGTGGTCTATGGTGCCACCTTCCGCTTCGACAAGGAGCAGCTCATCAGCGAGCTGCAGGAGATGACCCGCCGCATCAAGGTCGAGTATGCCGAGGGCAAGCGGCTCGATGCCCGCCCGCGCATCCTCATCACCGGCTGCCCCATCGGCGGCGCAGCCGACAAAGTGGTGCGCCTCATCGAGGAGCACGGCGGCTGGGTGGTGGGTTACGAGAACTGCACCGGCGCCAAGGCAACCGAGCAGTGCGTCAGCGAAAAGGGCGACCCGTTCGATGCGCTGACCGACAAGTATCTGGCCATCGGCTGCTCCTGCATCTCCCCCAACCACCAGCGCATGAATCTGCTGAGCCAGATGGTGGAGGAGTATCAAGCGGACGGAGTGATCGATGTGATCCTGCAGGCTTGCCACACCTATGCGGTGGAGTCGCTCGCCATCAAGCGCCATGTGCGCGAACGCCACGGTATCCCCTACATGGCAGTCGAGACCGACTACTCCAGCGCCGACAAGGGACAACTGACCACCCGGCTGGCCGCCTTTATCGAGATGCTGTAAGGAGGCGCCGTGTCACTCTCCATCGGGATTGACTCGGGCTCCACCGCGACCAAGGGGATCCTGTTCGACAACCGGGATGGCGGGCGTATCGTCCGCCGTTTTCTGGTGCCGACCCCCTTTCGTCCGCTGGCTGCCATCGAGCAAGGCTGGGAGGAGCTCTCGGCCGATTTGCCAGAGCGCCCCCACCTGACCCTGACCGGCTATGGCCGCGATCTGGCGTCGTTCGCCGATCGCCGGGTTACCGAGATCTCCTGCCATGGGCTGGGGGCTCGCCTGCTCTGCCCATCGGTACACACCGTCATCGACATCGGCGGGCAGGACAGCAAGGTGATCCAGCTCGATAGCGACGGCAACCTCACCGATTTTCTGATGAACGACAAGTGCGCCGCCGGCACCGGTCGCTTTCTCGAGGTGATCACCCGCACTCTGGGAGCTCGGGTCGAGCAGCTTGACGAACTGCTGCAAGGGGCCGAGCCCCACGACATCAGCAGCATGTGTACCGTGTTTGCCGAATCGGAGGCGATCAGCCTGCGCTCGGCGGGCATTCCGGCCGAGTCAATCCTGGCCGGTATCGTCCGCTCCATGGCCCGGCGCAGTGCCAACTTTATCGGCCGCCTCGGCGCCCGACCGAGCGTGCTCTTTACCGGCGGCGTCAGCCACTGCGCCACCTTCCGCCACTATCTGGCCGAAGGGTTGGGCTGCGAAGTGGCCACCCACCCGGATGCCCAGTTTGCCGGTGCGCTGGGGGCTGCCCTGTTCGGCGCGCGCGCCAGCACAGGAGGCAAATCATGAATCAGGAGTTTCTCTACCTGTTCCACTCTACCCTCGGCACGGTCAGACTGCGCAAGCGGCTGGAGCAGCACGGTCAGTCGTTTCGGGTCTGCGATGTGCCGCGCCTGCTCAGCGCCGGCTGTGGCCTCGCCATTCGCCTCCACTGCCCGCCAGATGAGTGGCAACAGTGGTGTCAGAACGGTGAAACCGCCGCCGTCTTTCGCTGCGAAGCGGACGGCGACTATCAGGAGCTGGCCTGCTATCCGGCCGATAGCTCGGACATGGCGAAGCAAACGCCAGTGGTTGGCAGTCGGAGTCATGGATGATAAAGAGCTATCCCATGGCTGTTTATCTGCGCATGCTGGCCAATCTGGCTCTGGGAGGATTCTTCCTCGCCTCCGCCGGGTTCAAGCTGATATCCCCCGCCCTGTTTGTCGAGCAGATCGGCGCCTTTGGCCTGATCTGGCCGCTGCTGATCCCGCCGGTGGCCTGGGGGCTGATTGCCCTTGAGCTCTGCGCAGGGCTTGCAGTTATCGCCAACCGGCGCTGGGGACTCTGGCTGGTGATCGGGCTGCTCGCCCTGTTTATTCCGGTGTTGGGCTATGGCGTTGCCATCGGGCTCGACATCTCTTGCGGCTGTCTGGGCAGGGCTGATCTCAGCTCGTTGCCGGAGGCCATTGTGCGGGATCTGCTGCTACTGACGCTTGCGGGCGCCCTGCTGCGAACTTCCCGCCCCGTTTTTCCCGTTCCAAAGGAGTAGTGACATGATGACATTGCGATCCCGCACCCTGGTAGCCTCGCTGATCGCCGCCAGCTTTGCCCTCGCGGGCTGTGGCGACAACCAGTTCGAGCAGGAGGTGAAGCTTGAGCAATCGGCTGTACAGCTGGCACAGGAGGCGCAGCAGGGGGGCTATCAGCTGCTGACCGTGGCCGAGCTGAAGACCCGGATGGACAAGGGCGAGGAGCTGGTGATCATCGACACCATGCCTTTTGAGGACTCCTACAAGAAAGAGCACATTCCGGGGGCCAAAAACTTTGTCTTTGTGAAAGAGGCCAAGGCTGGTGACAACTGGAGCGAAATCGTCGAGGGGAGCGGTACACCGGAGCAGTTCCAGGCGCTGCTGGGTGAAGACAAGTCCCGCCCTGTGGTGATCTACTGCGGCTTCGTCAAGTGCGGCCGCAGCCACAACGCTGCCGCCTGGGCGGTGACTCAGGGCTATCAACAGGTCTATCGGGTGCCTGGCGGCATCTTCGCCTGGAAAGGCGCCGGTTACCCCGTCTCTGCCGAATAACCGCGTCTGCCCACAAGGCAACACAGCCGATATGAAAGAAGCCCGCAACTGCGGGCTTCTCTCATTTTGATGCTGGCTGTCAGCTGGCGACTCGGGACGCTTCGCCTTGCGCGACATCGCTCTGCGCCTGTTCACCCAGCAGGCGCTTGGTGATCATCGCCGCCATGATGGAGCCGTTGACGTTGAGAGCGGTACGGCCCATGTCCACCAGCGGCTCGATGGCGATCATCACCCCCACCAGCGCGATGGGGAAGTTGAGGGTGGAGAGCACGATCAGCGCGGCGAAGGTTCCGCCACCGCCGACGCCGGCCACCCCGATGGAGCCGAGCGCAATCACCGGCAGCAGGGTCAGCAGGAACAGCGGGTCAAACGGGTTGATGCCAAGCATGGGGGCAATCATCGCTACCATCATGGCCGGATAGATGCCGGCGCAGCCGTTCTGGCCGAGGTTGGCACCGAACGAGGCGGCAAAGTTGGCGATGCTGGCGGGCACCCCAAGACGCTGCTGGGTCTCGATACTGAGCGGGATGGAAGCCGCGCTGCTGCGGGAGATAAAGGCAAAGGTGAGCACGCCCCAGACTTCCCGCAGATAGTGCAGCGGGTTCTGACCGATCAGCAGCAGGATCACCATGTGTACCGCAAACATCGCCAGAATGGCGACGTAGCAGACCAGAATAAAGCCGAGCAGGCTGAGGATCTCGCTCAGGGGATAGTGAGCCACCACCCGGGCGATCAGCGCCATTACGCCATAGGGGGTGAGCGCAATCACCACCCGCACCATCTTCATCACCCACAGTTGCAGGGTGTCGATGGCCACGGCTGCGCGAGCACCCGCCTGCGGATGCTCCACCTTCAACTGCAGCAGGGCAACCCCCGCCAGCACGGTAAAGATCACCACGCCGATCACCGAGAGACCGCGGCTACCCGCCATATCGGCGGCAAAGTTGGTGGGCACCAGCGAGAGCAGCAAGGCAGGCAGAGTCTGGGCACTGTCGATGGTGCTCATACTCTGTTGCAGAGCTGCCGTGTCGCTGTTGTGACTCAACAACCCGGCTGCGGTGAGACCGCTCAGGTGGGTCACCGTCATCCCCACTACACCGGCGATCATCACCAGGGTCAGCATGGAGCCGATCAGCACGGCGCTGATCTTGCCGAGGGACTGGGCCTGATCCAGCTTGTTGATGGCGGAGAGGATGGAGGTGAACACCAGCGGCATCATCACCACCTTGAGCAGGCTGACATAGCCACCGCCGACGATATTGACCCACTCCAGGGTCTGCTGAACGCTGGCATCATCGGCGCCCCAACCCAGTTGCAGCGCCAGCCCGAACAGGGAGCCAAGCAGCAGACCCGCAAGTACCTTGCGCGAGAGTGGCACCGAAGCGGGTAGCCGGGTCAGGGCAAAACAGAGCAGACAGAAGAGTAACGAAGCAAACAAGGTAAACATAAATAAACACCTGTAGCGGCCATCAGGGCCGATTGTGGAGAGAGAAAACCGCGGGTGCGAGCAGAGTCGCGAGGGAAAACGCCAAATGGCAGGCGTGAAAAAGCAGCGGACGCCCGGGAAGGCGTCCGCTGGCAATCGGGGGAATTACTTCTTTACGGTGACGACGCGGTTGTCGATAAGGCGGGCCTTGCCAAGATAGGCAGCCATCAGGATCACCAGCTGCGCGCTCTCATCTGTGGCGGATTCGAGGGTGGCGGCATCGACGATGTCGATGGCATCGGTACGAAAACCGGCGTTGTCGAGACGCTGACTGGCCTGCGCCACCAAGGAGGGCAGGTGGTGGTCACCCGCTTCAATCTGCTCGGCGATCCAGTTCATGGTGCGCGCCAGCTCGGGGGCGATGGCCCGCTCGGCGGCTGTCAGGTAACCGTTGCGCGAAGAGAGCGCCAGCCCGTCTTCGGCCCGCACGGTCGGCACGCCGACGATCTCGATGGGCATCGCCATGTCGGCCACCATCTTGCGAATGAGCGCCAGCTGCTGGTAATCCTTCTGGCCAAAGCAGGCCACATCCGGCTGTACCAGATTGAACAGCTTGGTGACGACGGTGCTGACCCCGCGGAAGTGACCCGGACGCAGCGCCCCCTCCAGCAGATTGGAGAGACCCGGCACCTCGACGAAGGTCTGGCTGGCCAGCCCCTGCGGATACATGATCTCTGGCGTCGGGGTGAACACCATATCGACCCCGGCCGCTTCCAGCGCAGCGCAATCCTGCTCCAGAGTGCGCGGGTAGTTGGCAAGATCCTCGGCCTTGTCGAACTGCATCGGGTTGACGAAGATGCTGACCACCACTTTCTCGGCGTGGCTGTGCGCCTCTTTCACCAACGTCAGGTGGCCCTGATGCAGGTTGCCCATGGTGGGCACGAATGCGATGGCACGCCCTTCACGGCGCCATTGGCTGATCTGCTCACGCAGAACGACGGGATTATTTACGACCAACATCAGCAGTTCACCTTCCGATAAATCAAAAAGAGAGACGGGTTGCATCTACCGGTAGCGCTCGGGCTGGATGGGGCACGAACATGGCTATCAGCAGTTCACCTTTAGATGAATCAATAAGATACGGATTAGCTATACGGATTAACTGTGCAAGGCTGACAAGCAGAGACAGGGGCCGCAGCCCCCATCATGCAACCGTCAGGATCAGTTGAAGCAGTGTTCCGGGCCGGGGAAGCTCCCCTCGCTCACCTGCTGGACATAGAGGCGGATGGCGGCACGCACATCGCCGGTCTCGGCCAGGAAGTTCTTGGTGAACTTGGGCA
This sequence comes from Aeromonas sp. R4-1, assembly GCF_040908325.1. Taxonomy (NCBI): domain Bacteria; kingdom Pseudomonadati; phylum Pseudomonadota; class Gammaproteobacteria; order Aeromonadales; family Aeromonadaceae; genus Aeromonas; species Aeromonas sp. R4-1. The sequence goes on along the minus strand of NZ_JBFODM010000003.1, from coordinate 59,993 downwards.
CATAGCCGGAGGTGACGCCAAAGGCATCGTGCATCACCAAAATCTGACCATCGGTCGCGGGGCCGGCACCAATGCCGATCACCGGGATGCGAAGCGCCTTGGTGATGCGCTCGGCCAGCGCAGTGGGCACACACTCGAGCACCAGCAGCTGGATACCGGCCGCTTGCAGTTCGAGGGCCTGACGGTAGATCTCCTGCGCCTGAAACTCATCGCGCCCCTGCACCTTGAAGCCGCCAAAGACATGAACGGATTGCGGAGTGAGGCCGAGGTGACCGCACACCGGCACCCCGTTGCGGGTGAGGTGGCGGATGGAGTCACAGAGCCAGTCGCCCCCTTCCATCTTCACCATGCGGGCACCGGCCGCCATCAGGCGGGCAGCGTTCTGGTAAGTCTGCTCGGGGGTGGCGTAGCTCATGAACGGCATGTCGGCGACCACCAGTGCCTTGCTGGCACCACGCGCCACACAGCGGGTGTGATAGACCATCTCATCCATGTTGACCGCCAGGGTATCCTGCCCCCCTTGCAGCACCATGCCCAGTGAATCACCGATAAGCAGCACGTGGGCCCCCTCGTCGTCGAACAGCTTGGCAAAGGTGGCATCATAGGCGGTGATGGCGGTGAACTTTTGACCTTCCTGCTTCATCTTCAGCAGGCTGGCGGTGGTGATCTTGCTCATAGAGGCTCCTGTACGTCTGCACACGGGGCAATGATGGCCAAATCATTGTGCGGGCAGCGGGCAACCAGTCGGGCGAGCGGGGTGCCGCAGGGCAGCACCAGAGCAGGCGCAATTTCGGCAAGGGGCAGCAGCACGAACTCCCGCTCCTTCATGCCGTAGTGGGGTACGATCAGGCGCTCATGGTTGATCACCTGATCCCCATAGAGCAGCAGATCGAGATCCAGAGTTCTCGGCCCCCACCGCTCATCTTTGCGCACACGTCCCTGTTCCAGCTCGATTTTTTGTAATTGATCCAGCAGCGCAAGGGGCGCGAGCCGGGTATTGAGCCGGGCCACGGCATTGACGTAGTCCGGTTGGTCAGCAGGCCCCATGGGGCGGCTGCTGTAAAACGACGAGGCCTCCACCAGCACAGATTCCGGCAACCTTGCCAACGCAGCAACGGCGCGACGAGCCTGACCCAGCGGGTCAGACAGGTTGGAACCAATGGCGATGAAGACCTCGGTCATCACGTCTGTTGTCACTCGGCCACTTTCGGTTTGCGGCGACGGGGGCGACGACGGTTGCGGCTGTTGCTGCTGCGCTTCTCGCCATCGTGGCTACGGGCCTCGCCGCGCTCACCGCTGGCCGGGCGACGGGTCGCTTCACGCTGCAGTTGCGGGCGCACATCCGGATTGGAGGCAACATAGCGCTCCCACCAGCTGGCCAGCTCACCCAGACCGCGCTCGACCCGGTTGCGCAGCAACAGGAAGTCGAACGCCGCGCGGAACTTGGGATGCTCCATGGCGCGCTCGGGGTGCTTGCCCTGACGACGGGTCAACCGCTGTTGCAGTGCCCAGATGTCGCGGACATCTGTGGTGAAACGGCGGGGAACGGCGATGATCCGCACCTGATTGTCCAGCACCTCGTTGATCGCCAGCATGAAGGCGTCATACCAGGGCAGGCCGCTCTCGTTCTCCAGCACCCGACCACGGGCCTCGACGCAGCCCCACAGCAGGGTGGCGTAGAGGAAGGCGGGGGTGACGCGCTTATCTTCACGAACCCGGGTATCGGTATCGATCAGTGCCTGCTCGATAAACTGCTCGTAGGGCGAGTTGCCGTGCGGGGTAAACAGCGCCGCCACTTGCGGGAAGAGCTGTTGGAACAGGCCATACTCGCGCAGCAGTTTGTAGGTCGCCAGACCGTCGCCAGCCAGGAACAGCTTGAGGGTCTCCTCAAACAGGCGGGCAGCCGGGATGTCTTGCAGCAGTGGCGCCAGCTCCTTGATGGGGGCAGCGGTACGCGGACTGATAGTCATATCCAGCTTGGCGGCGAAGCGCACGGCGCGCAGCATCCGCACCGGATCTTCACGATAACGGGTCTCGGGATCGCCGATCAGCTCAAGCTTGCGCTCGGCCAGATCTTCCAGACCCCCTTCGAAATCGTGCAGGGTGAAATCTTTGGCGCTGTAGTAGAGGGCGTTGACGGTAAAGTCGCGGCGCTCGGCATCCTCTTCGATGGTGCCGTAGACGTTGTCGCGCAGCAGCATCCCTTCATCAGACTGGGCCGACACATGTTTGCTGGTATTGACCTGATGGTGGTGACCCCGGAAGGTGGCCACTTCGATCACGTCACGACCAAAGACAATGTGGGCCAGGCGGAAACGACGGCCAATCAGGCGGCAGTTGCTGAACAGCGCCTTGATCTGCTCCGGCGTCGCATCGGTTGCGATGTCGAAATCCTTGGGCGTCTTCCCGAGCAGCAGATCCCGGACTCCGCCGCCGACCAGGTAGGCTTCGTAGCCGCCCTTGTTCAGGCGATAGAGCACCTTGAGTGCATTCTCGCTGATCTCTTTGCGCGAAATAGGGTGCTGATCACGGCTTAAGGTACGACGTTGACCGGCGACGCGGGCTGGAATGGGGGATTCCACCGACTGCTCGCCGTCTTCCTTGCCGAGCACCTTGCGGCAAAAGTTTGCGATCTGGGAAAAAATGGTACACCTCTTCATGACTTCTAAATTGACGGGAGGCCAAAAAATAGCGGCCTATCATAGCTCACGCCTAACCAAATGAAAAACCGTGCTGACAATTGATCCCGTTTGAAACGGATCATCCCGGTAAAATCACAATCAACAGCGGCAATTTACGCTCAATCAAACAAAAATCACCTGGTCGACTCAGCAATCCGCGAGCGGGATCTTCTCGCTGGCTGGCACCCGTTCTAGCCGCCAGTTGGCGATGCCCCATTCGATGATCTCGTCGATCCGGCTTGCCATCAGCTCGGGCGGCGGGCACTGGCCGAGGAAGTGCAGCGCCTGCCACAGGGCCGGTCGCACCTCATCGAGCGCCAGGGCCGGCGCATGGTTCTGCTTGGAGAGCTTGTTGCCATCTGCCAGCACCGCCAGCGGTAGATGCACCCAGTCGGGCACCGGTGCCCCCAGGGTCTGGTAGAGGGCAATCTGGCGCACCGTGGGTTCGAGCAGATCGGCGCCGCGCACTATCTCGGTGATGCCGCTGTCCATATCATCCACCACCACTGCCAGGTTGTAGGCGTAAAGCCCGTCGCGACGGCGGATAATAAAATCCTCCTCGGCAAGCGCCGCAGGGACCGCGATATGGCCCTGCAAACGATCGTCGAAGTGGTAGACCGGATGGTGCTGCCGCAGCCGGGCCGCGCAACCTTCGGCCGCAAGCCCGAGGGTACGGCAGTGGCCACTGTAGAGACCGCCCGCAGCCATGATTTCGCGCCGGGTGCAGCGGCACCAGTAGAGGTCCCCCGCCCGATAGAGCTGGTCGATGATCTCGTCATAACGGCCATGGCGCGCGCTCTGGAACATCACTTCCCCATCCCACTCGAGGGCATATGCCTCAAGAGTCTTGAGGATCAGGTGCGCAGCCCCCGCCATCTCCCGCGGCGGATCGATATCCTCGATGCGCACCAGCCAGCGTCCTTGCTGCGCTCTGGCCTGCAAAAAGCTGCCGAGGGCGGCGATCAACGAACCGAAATGAAGCGGGCCTGAGGGTGAGGGGGCAAAGCGGCCGACATAGGGACGTGCAAGGGGTGAGGACAGGGGATTCACTGGCATGACTGTTCGGGTAAGCGATTCATTGAGGCTGCATTCTGGGGCGCGACCGCCAAAAGCTCAATAAAAAAGGGAGCCCGCGAGCTCCCTTTTTCATATACCAGAGGGTCGGGATCAACCGGCCATCTGTTTTTCCTTGATCTCTGCCAGCGTCTTGCAATCGACACAGAGGTCGGCAGTCGGACGGGCTTCCAGACGACGGATACCGATCTCGATACCGCAGTGTTCGCAGTAACCGAAATCATCGTCTTCAAGCAGCTGCAAGGTCTTCTCGATCTTCTTGATCAGCTTGCGTTCACGGTCGCGGGTACGCAGTTCAAGAGCGAACTCTTCTTCTTGCGCGGCACGATCCACGGGATCCGGGAAGTTGGCAGCCTCGTCTTTCATATGGTCGACGGTACGATCAACTTCCTGCATCAGTTGGTTGCGCCAGGCACCCAGGATCTTGCGAAAATGCGCCTTTTGTTGGTCATTCATGTACTCCTCACCCGGCTTTTCCTGGTAAGGCGCGACACCCGCAATGGCCAGGGGGCCCAGAGATTTCCTGTTTTCGCCTGTTGGCATGCCCTGTCTCCTAATTCAGCACGCTACCCGTGCCATCCATAAATTGAGGGCGACATCTATAGCAGAAGGGTAACGGGTAAGCAAACGAGCCGTACCAATAATGTTACCCACTCCAATATTTATGCACTCCCCTCGGGTAACAGGTGACCAGATTCAAACGGGATAAACCCTTGAGCCACCATGCCTTGCACCCCAACATGGGGCCGATAGCATAAAATTTCAACCCCCGCCGCGATTGCCTGCTCAATTAGCAGACTATAGTGCGGATCTATGTGTGCTGCAGGGCGCATCCGGCTTATTCCGGAGTGCAACACCATAAAGAGCAGCACGGCCCTGTGGCCCGCCGCTTTCATCGCCATCAACTCGCGCAAGTGCTTGGCACCACGGGCGGTGACCGCATCGGGGAAGTAGCCCATACCAGCCTCCTCCCGCCCGTCGAGCAGGGTGACCGATTTTACCTCGATGTAACAATTGCCCTTCTCGTCATCTTCCAGCAACAGATCGATGCGACTGTTCTCTTCGCCATACTTCACCTCGGTGCGCAACCGGCTGTAACCCGCCAGCGGAGCGATAGCCTCCTGCTCGATCAGCTCGCGGGCGATCTGGTTGGCGCGCGCCGTGTTGACGCAGATAAAGTGGCCCGCCGGGCTCTCGGCGATCTCCCAGCTGTTGGGCAGCTTGCGCTTGGGGTTATCGGAGGTGGAGTACCAGACCCGGGTGCCCGGATCGGCACAACCGGTCATGGCACCGGTATTAGCGCAGTGGATGGTAATGACCTCGCCGTTATCGAGTTGCACATCGGTCAGAAAGCGCTTGTAGCGGGCCACCAGCTGGCCCGATTGCAGGGGGGGATCAAAAATCACGGGTTAGCCCTCCGCGCATCTTCTTTTATCCGGGCACGCAGCGGCCAGCAGGCAAGCGGCTCATAGCGCACCCCGTCCGAAGTCGAGATGGATTGATAGAGGCAGAACTCATCGGCCTGCAGCAGAAAATTTGGGGCTGGCAGGATGGCAGGGGCCTCGACCGCCTTGCGCGACAGGGTGACATGGGGGCGATAACCCTGCTCGCCATTACCAAGACGCAACTTCTCGCCGTGGCGGCGCAGCGCCTTCGCCAGCACGGTCAGCTCGTTGGGCCACTCTTTCGGGCCAATCCAGGCTGCCTTGGCCCGGCTGAACCAGCCGGTCTCATCCAGCCTGATGGAGAGCGGCGGACAGTGCTGACGCTCCACGGCGGCGATCAGGCGGCGGGTGGTCAACTCGTCAGCCTCCCCCAGAAAGGCGAGGGTCAGGTGGAGGTTGGCTTGCGGCACCGGCTGACCGGGCCAGGGCAGCTGATCGCGCCAGGCGATGAGCTCGGGGGCGAGCTCCTTGACGGGCAGGGCAAAGAAGAGTTTGGCCATGTGGTGATAATGCCTTTTTCACGCTCATTGGATGAGCCCATTCTATGGCAGCCATCCGGCCATGTCTCGCCAGCCTCCCGCCCGAGTGGCCATATCCGCACATCCACTCACGGTGGCGCGGGTGGCTGTGGCAGAATAGGCGCCGTTTTACCGGTTGCCACAGAAGGTGCTCATCGCTTTGTCCCTGCTCCCCATCGTTTCGGTATTACCCGAACTCTTTGCCGCCCTCGACAGCCACACCAGCGTGATCCTGCAGGCGCCACCCGGCGCGGGCAAATCGACCCTGCTGCCGCTGGAGCTGGTGCGCCAGAACCGGCTGTCCGGCCGTATCATCATGCTGGAGCCAAGGCGGCTGGCGGCGCGCAATATCGCCAGCTTTCTGGCCCGTCAGCTGGGGGAGAAGGTGGGCGAGCGCATTGGCCTGCGGGTGCGAGGCGAGAGCCGCACCAGCTCAGCGACCCGGCTCGAGATCGTCACCGAAGGGGTGCTGACCCGGATGTTGCAGCAGGATCCCGAGCTCGGCGGCGTCTCGCTGGTGATCTTCGACGAGTTCCACGAACGCAGCCTGCACGCCGATACCGCGCTGGCCTTCGCCATCGAGAGCCAGCAAGGGCTGCGCGATGACCTAAAGCTCCTGGTGATGTCCGCCACCCTGGATGGCATGGCGCTCGAGCGCCTGTTGCCGGATGCCCCGGTAGTTCGCTCCGAAGGGCGCGGTTTTCCCATCGACTACCACTACCGCCCCGCCAATCGCCAGCAGTGGCTGGAGCCGCAGGTCGGCGCCGTAGTATTGGAGGCGCTGGCCGCCCACCGCGGCAGCCTGCTGGTCTTTCTGCCGGGACAGGGGGAGATCGAGCGGCTGGCACAGTGGCTGGAAGGGCGGCTGCCGGATGATGTGACCCTCGCCCCCCTCTACGGTCGCCTCGACATGGCAGCACAGCAGGCGGCCATCGAGCCGGCACCTGAGGGCCGCCGTAAGCTGGTGCTCACCACCAATGTGGCGGAGACCTCCCTCACCATCGAGGGGATTTCGGTGGTGATCGACAGCGGGCTGGAGCGGCGGGCCTCGTTTGATCTGAAAAGCGGCGTCACCCGACTGGAGACGCGCCAGATAGCCAAATCTTCCGCCACCCAGCGGGCGGGCCGTGCCGGTCGTCTCGGCCCCGGTGTCTGCTACCGGCTCTGGAGCAGCGAGGTGCAGGAGCGGCTCGCCGAGCAGAGTCCGCCAGACATTCTCACTCAGGAGCTGACCGGCCTGCTGCTGGACGCCGCCCAGTGGGGTGCCAGGGTGGAAGAGCTGCCGCTGCTGGACATGCCCCCCGCCGCCGCGGTGGCCAGCGCCCAGCGGCTGCTGGTGGCCCTTGGCGCCATGAAGCCGGAGGGTGAGCAACAACTCACTCCCGCTGGCCGCGCCATGGCCGCCTTCGGTACTCACCCTCGTCTCGCCCGCATGCTGCTGCGCGCCCGCGAGCTGGAAGCTGAAGGTCTGACAGGGATTGTCGCCGATGCCGCTTATCTGGTGGCGTTGCAGGAAGAAGATCTGCGAGGATCGGAGCGCCTCTCTGTACTGTTCCACCGCCGTCAAAGTGCCCTGCGCCAGAGCGCGGCCCGCTGGTTTGAACGGCTTGGCGCCCGCCCTGCCTGTGCGCAGGGTCAGTGGCTGGGGCTGCTCTGCGCTCTCGCCTGGCCGGATCGCATCGGCAAACTGCGTAGCGGCAGTCGCTATCAACTCAGTGGTGGGGTGAGCTGCGATCTGGTAGAAGGTCATCCCTGTCAGGGACAAGCCGCCCTTATCGCCATCGAGATGGGGCAGAACGATCGCGGCAGCCGCATCTTTATCGCCGAACCTGTCGATCTGGACGAGCTGGTTCGCCTGCTGCCGGAGCTGGTGAGCGAACGGCAGTGGTTCGACTGGGATGAGCGGGAAGAGCGGGTGCGCGCCGAACGCCAGCAGGTGATCGGCGAGCTGGTGCTGGGCCAACGACCGCTGACCGAACTTTCTGACGAGCAGAAAGGGCGCTGCCTGCTGCAAGGCATTCGCCGCAAGGGGCTGCATGTGTTGCCGTGGGACGAGAGCAGCGAAGGGCTGCTGGCCCGCATGCGCTGCGCCCGCGACTGGCTGCCCGATGAGGGGTGGCCCGCGATGGATGACGAGAGCCTGCTGGCCGACCTAGAACAGTGGCTGCTGCCAGCGGTGAGCGGCATGACCCGGCTGGAGCAGTTGAAAAAGCTCAACCTCGGCGACATCCTGCGCCAATCCCTGCCCTGGCCGTTGCCCAAACGGCTGGACGAGGCGCTGCCCAGCCACTTTGCGGCGCCCACTGGCAGCCGGGTGCGGATCCGCTATCAGCCAGGGCAAGCACCGGTGATCCCGGTGCGCATTCAGGAGATGTTCGGGCAAGGTTCGACCCCCTGCGTGGCCGATGGCCGGGTACCGCTGGTGGTGGAGCTGCTATCCCCCGCCCAGCGACCGCTGCAGATCACTGCCGATCTGGCCGCTTTCTGGGCAGGATCCTACGAACAGGTGAAGAAAGAGATGAAGGGGCGCTATCCCCGCCACTACTGGCCGGATAATCCGCTGGAAGCGATGCCGACCAAAGTCACCAAGAAGAAGATGGGCATCTAGGTTCGGCGGGTTAATCCCGCTCGAACGTTCGCGAATGCGACATAACAAGTAGAAAGGAAAGCAAAGAGGATTTATGGCAACCCAACGACGCAAGCGTGCCCCCAAGAAGGCAGCGCCCAAACGCACCATCTGGCGCAAGCTGTTCTGGCTTGGCTTCAAGCTCTCCCTGGTGGTGGTGGCCTTTATGGTGGTGTTTGGCATCTACCTCGATACCAAGGTGCGCGAGCGCTTCGATGGCGAGAAGTGGCAGCTGCCGGTGATGGTCTACAGCCGCCCGCTGGAGCTCTATCCCAGCCAGCGCCTGTCGCGGGACCAGATGCTGCGCGAGCTCAATATGCTGAGCTACAAGCAGGTGCGCCAGCCTCACACGCCGGGTGAATACACCATCAACGGCAACCGCATCGAGCTGATTCGCCGTCCGTTCGAGTTCTATGATGGCGCCGACGGTGCCCGTGGCCTGCGCCTCACCTTCAACGGCCCGCGCCTTGAGGGGATCCAGTCGCTGGAGAACCAGCGCCAGCTCGGTTACGCCCAAATGGACCCGGTGCTGCTCGATCGCCTCAATACCGAGGATCGGGAAGATCGCCTGCTGGTACGCATCGCCGAGGTGCCCGACAGCCTGCTGGTGACCCTGCTCACCACCGAAGATCGCGACTTCTACCAGCATGGCGGCGTCTCGCCGGTGGCCATCATGCGCGCCATGTTCGCCAACCTGATCGCGGGTCGTACCGTGCAGGGGGGCAGTACTCTGACCCAGCAGCTGGCCAAAAACTTCTTCCTGACCCGTGAGCGCAGCCTGTGGCGAAAGCTGCAGGAAGCCTACATGGCTGTGCTGATCGACTATCGCTACAGCAAGGACGAGATCCTCGAGTCCTACCTCAACGAGGTCTATCTGGGACAAAACTTCTCGCAAGGGGTCTACGGTTTTGGCCTCGCCTCCTACTTTTACTTCGGCATTCCGGTCAACGAGCTGGATATCGATCAGGTCGCCCTGCTGGTCGGTCTGGTGAAAGGCCCCTCCTATTACGACCCATGGCGCTTCCCGGAGCGGGCCAAGACCCGCCGTGATCTGGTGCTGAAGCTGCTGATGGATCACGGCAGCCTGACCCAGGCCGAGTATGAACTGGCCAGCCGCCAACCCCTCGGCATCATCGCCCGTGGCCAGATGAGCTATGGCCGCACCCCGGCCTTTATGGGACTGCTCAAGCGGGAGATCCAGAGCCGCTTCGGCGCCGATCTGCTCAAGCAGTCCGGCCTCAAGATCTTCACCAGCCTCGACCCCATCGCCCAGCATGCGGCCGAGCGAGCGGTCGAATCGGGCCTCGCAGATATCGAAAAGCTGCGCGGCAAGAAGAAGCTGGAAGCGGCCATGGTGGTCTCCGACTGGCACAAGGGCGAAGTCGTCGCGCTGGTGGGTGGCCGCGATCCCCGCTACGCCGGGTTCAACCGGGCGCTGGATGCCCGCCGCCAGATCGGCTCGCTGGTGAAACCGGCGGTCTACCTCACCGGTCTCTCCAACGGCCTGACCCTGGCGACCCCGCTCAAAGATCAGCCGATCCGCATTCGCGGTCAGGATGGTCAGGTCTGGACACCGCAAAACTACGATCGCAAGTTCCGCCAGAGCGTACCGCTGATGGATGCGCTGGCCAGCTCCCTCAACGTACCGACCGTCAATCTGGGTCTGCAGGTGGGGCTGGAAAAAGTGGTCGATACCCTGCACAAGCTGGGAGTCCAGCAGGAGATCCAGCCCTATCCGTCGCTGGTGCTGGGGGCGGTGGCCCTCTCCCCGCTGGAGGTGAACCAGATGTATCTGCCCATCGCCAATCAGGGGCTGACCCAGCCGCTGTCGGCCATTCGCGCCGTAGTCAACGGGGATGGCAGCCTGCTCTATCAGCATGATCAGACCGCCAAGCGGGTCACCGACCAGCAAGCAAGCTGGCTGACCCTGTTCGCCATGACCAAGACGGTGAGTCAGGGCACAGCCCGCGCCCTCAGTGCCAAGTTCCCGGGCGCCACCATGGCGGCCAAGACAGGCACCACCAACGAGCTGCGCGACTCCTGGTTTGCCGGGATGGACAACAACGAGCTGGTCAGTATCTGGGTCGGTCGCGACGACAACACCCCGGCAGGCTTGACCGGTGCCAGCGGGGCACTGCAGCTCTTTAGCGGCTACATGAGCCAGCGCGGCGTCAACAGTCTGGGATTGAAGATGCCGGAAGGGGTCACCTGGGCCAACTTCTCCCGCGCCAGCGGCACCCGCGTCACCAGCGACTGCCCGGGCAGCCTGCAGGTGCCGGCCAAAGCCTCCACCATGGGCTCCCCGGCCGGCTGCGCCAGCAGCGCGACGCCGCGCAGTGCGCTGGATGACTGGTTCGGCGGTTTCTTCAACTAGATCAACGACACGGGCAGCGCAGGCTGCCCGTTCACTATGCTGCTGACAAGGAAACACCATGACCTTTCCGCTGTTTGACTCCATCCACCATGTGGCCATCATCGCCAGCGATTACCCACGCTCGCGCCACTTCTACCACGAGGTGCTGGGGCTACCCATTATCGCCGAGACCCTGCGCGAGGCGCGCCAGTCGTGGAAACTGGATCTGGCCCTGCCGGACGGCAGCCAGCTGGAGCTGTTCAGCTTCCCCTCGCCTCCCGAGCGCCCCTCCCGCCCCGAGGCGTGCGGCCTGCGCCATCTCGCCTTTCGGGTCAGCGATCTTGACCGGGTCGTCGCCCACCTGCTGGCCCATCGGGTCGAGGTAGAGCCGGTACGGGTGGATGAGCTGACCGGCAAGCGCTTTACCTTCTTCGCCGACCCCGACGGCCTGCCGCTGGAGCTCTACGAAGCGCCGCGCTGAGCCTGCATCGACCAAGCAATCAGCCAAACAAAAGCCGCCCGGTTGCTACCGGGCGGCTTTTCTTATTGCTTCAGGTCATCAAGCGGTAGTCAGCATAACGACAGCCAGCGCCATCACCATCATGCCAGCCCAGCCGATGGGCTTGAGCCGCTCACCGAAGAAGAGCAAACCGCCCAGCGCCGTACCGACGATGCCGATAGCCCCCCAGGTGGCGTAGGCAACAGCCAGGTCAATCTGGCCGCCACTTACCGCTTCCGAGAGCAGGGTAAAGGCGCCGAGTACCAGCATGATCCCCAGGAATCCCCACCCCTTGTAACGAAAACCCTTGGAGCGGTTGATGGCCATGTTGGCGCCGATATCGATCAGTGCGGCACCCAATACAATCACAAACGGACTCATGCTGTGGCCTCCGCTTCTACTGACTTGTCTGCGGGCTCATCATGGGTCTCCCCCATGGTCACCATAACAATCCCCACTATCGCGAGAGCCAGGCCAATCAGCTCCTGAACGGTCACATCGTAACCAAGGAACATGACCGACACTATGGTGATCAGGGTGATCCCGAGCCCCTCCCAGAGCGCAAACGCAATACCAATGGAGATTGTTTTGGCGGCTTTCGCCAGCAACCAGTACGAGAAACCGATCAACAGCCACATCGGGATGTAATTCATCCAGCCAGCTCCCTGCTCGGGGATCATGGCCATGCTGGAGGTACCGGCGACCTCGGTCACGATGGCACCGGTCAAAAACAGCCGGGCCAGAAACATACGACTTAATAACATATAAGATGCCTTTGTTGCTTCGACGGGAGAGATGGTAAACGGGGAGAAGCAACTCGCGACAATCGCTCAGCGTCGATTATTCCGACGCTACAGGTTTGCCTTGCCTTGGTTTGGCACGCTAAGGTGATGGTGAAAAACTCCGCCACAGCCTGTAAAACATGAAGCTATATCAGATAGAACTCTTTGTAGAGTCAGCCAATAGCGGCTCTATTGCCAACACCGCCCGTCGCCTCGGCAAAAGCCGCAGCGCCGTCAGCACCGCCATCGCGGCGCTGGAAGTTGAGCTTGGCGTCGAACTTTTTGAACGAGGTGCCAATCAGAGTCGGCTGACCGAGATCGGCGAGCTGGTGCTTGATGATTGCACTCGCCTGCTGCAGGCAGCCAACAGCCTGCAGCAGAAGTGCAAACATTACGCCTCGGGGGCCGAAGTAGCGCTACGGGTCGCCCGCGATGACGCGATTCCCGAACCGGTGTGGCGCGAGATGCTGACCGCCTTGCACAGCCAGTTTCCCGGCACCAGTATCTCGCTGGTGCTCGCCTCCCCACCCGAACTGCCGGCGCTGGTGGAAGAGGGATTCGTCGATGCCGCTTTTGGCCTTATTACCGAAGATCAGGAGCGCAGCGGCCTCAATATCGACATGCTCAACCCGATCCGCACCCTGATGGTGGTGGCACCCAGCCATCCGCTGGCCGGACTGAAGCGGGTCAAACAGCAGGATCTGACCGATCACACTCAGGTCACCCTCTCGTATGTAGATGAATTTTCGGTAAAAAGCCTGCTACCTGTGGGAGGCCAGCATATCGGTCTCTCCAGCTTCGAGTTGATGCGCAATGCGGTGCTGGACGGACTGGGCTGGGCGGTGCTCCCCTCGCCACTGATCCAGAGCCAGCTGCGACAAGGCTCCCTGCTGACCCTGAAACACAAGTTCAGCCTGCAGTGGCGAGATTACGGGGTCTATCTGGCGGAAAACGCCTATCACGGCAAGGTGTTGGCCTGGTTGAAGAAGTCGATCCAGGGGTATCTGGAACCTTTCGAGTAGCGATAAAGAGGCGGAGCCAGCTCACGATATCTACTTATCCTGATGATCCGAGCGGATGTGACCGTGCATACTCTTCACATACTCATTGAGCGCCGGAGGCGTAACCGATATGAGCAGTGCCCAAGACAAGGACGATATCTTGCTGGACGACGACATCATCGAACTCGATGATGAGGAGGTCGTGGTCCCCAAGGCACTCAACCCATGGCAAGTGCTGATCGTGGATGATGAGCCGGATATCCATCATGCCACCCGCCTGGCCCTCTCCAACATTCACTACAAATCCCGTCCGCTGGAGCTGCTCAATGCCTACAGCGGCGCCGAAGCTGGCCGCATGCTGGAGGCCAATCCCAGGATTGCACTGATCCTGCTCGATGTGGTGATGGAGACCGAAGATGCAGGTCTGCGGCTGGTGCACCGGATCCGCAACGAAATGCACAACTCGCTGGTGCGGATCGTGCTGCGTACCGGCCAACCCGGCCAAGCCCCCGAGCAGCGGGTGATCCTCGATTACGACATCAACGACTACAAAACCAAGACCGAGCTGACGGTACAAAAGCTCTACACCACTGTCATCGCATCCCTGCGTTCATACGAAACCCTCAGTGCCATCGACAAGAGCCGGCAGGGGCTCGGCAAAATTCTGGAAGGGGCGGGCGATCTCTACCATCTTCATTCACTCAAGGAGTTTGCCTCCGGCGTGCTGAAACAGATCAGCGCCATTCTCGATGTGGGCACCGAAGGGGCTATCTGCGCCGAGCGCCGTCCCGGCGAACAGGGGCTGGAGATCCTCGCCGCCACCGGCGACTACGAGACTCTGCTGGATGATGGCAAGATCACCGACTTCCCCACCCTCAATGACTCGGTCATGAAGGCACTGGCGGCGCGCTGCAACCGCTTTGAACACCCGCAGGACTCCCTCTATATCGCCGCCCAGAATGGTCGCGAATTCGTGCTGAGTTTTACCCCGACCCAGCCTCTCGATCCCCTCGAGTGCGATCTGCTGGATGTCTTCTGCCAGCGCATCTCGGCAGCCTACGACAACCTCTATCTCTACAACCAGTTGCTGCGCGCCCAGGAGGCCACCGTGGTGGCACTGGCGGCGCTGGCGGAGTTTCGCGACTCCGATACCGGCGAACATGTCTTGCGGGTGCAGAAGCTCTCGGATGCCATCGTGGCCGAATTGAAGCAGATGACAGCCTATCCCGAGCAGCTGACCCCGGAGTTTATCGAGATGATCGGCATGGCCTCCATCCTGCACGATGTGGGCAAGGTGGGTACCCCGGACCATATCCTGCACAAGCCCGGACGTTTCGACCCGGAAGAGCGGGCCATCATGGAGCAGCACGCCGGTATCGGCGCCAATATCCTGCACAAGGCGGGCGAAATGGTGGAGGGAACCAGCTACCTCTCGCTGGGGGCAGAGATCGCCCGGGGCCACCACGAGCACTTCGATGGCAAGGGCTACCCGCAGCAGCTGGCTGGCCAGCAGATCCCCCTGTCGGCGCGGATTGTGGCGGTAGTCGATGTATTCGATGCCCTGCTCAGCAAGCGCCCCTACAAGGAGCCCTGGACGCTGACGCAGACCATGGAGTATATCCAGTCCCGATCCGGTACCCAGTTTGACCCTCATGTCGTAACAGCCCTGTCGCGACTGGTCAACGAATCGAGACTCCCCTACTCGCTCTGACCCTCTTTGCTCGCAACTCCACATGCCCTGCCGGTGACCTTGCTCACCGGCAGGGCATCAAAACAGCCGTTTTGTTGCATCCCGCACACATCAAAGCGCCGCAAACCGGAAACATCCCCCTTCTTTGTTAGCGATAGCCGCTGAAATATGGTCATTTAACATCACATCGCTATAATATCGGCCTGCAAACCTGATACTAACAACGAAGGAATTATCATGAGCCTGAACCTGGTACCGGCCGGCAATAGCCTGCCCGACGATATCTATGTCATCATCGAAATCCCGCAGAATGCCGACCCGATCAAATACGAAGTCGACAAGGACAGCGGTGCTATTTTCGTCGATCGCTTCATGTCTACCCCGATGTTCTATCCGTGCAACTACGGCTACGTGAACGCGACCCTCTCTCTGGATGGTGACCCCGTCGACGTACTGGTTCCGACCCCCTACCCGCTGCTGGCCGGTTCCGTCATTCGCTGCCGCCCGGTTGGCGTGCTGAAGATGACCGACGAATCTGGCGAAGATGCCAAGATCGTTGCTGTACCGCACTCCAAGCTGACCAAGCAGTACGACCACATCCAGGATGTGAACGATCTGCCGGAACTGCTGAAAGCCCAGATCCAGCACTTCTTCGAGCGCTACAAAGAGCTGGAAGCGGGCAAATGGGTCAAGGTGGAAGGCTGGGGCGACAAGGCTGCTGCCGAAGCCGAGATCAAGACTTCTGCCGAGCGTTACGCTGCCAAGTAAGCGTCACTCGGTATGAAAAAAGGCGCCTTATGGCGCCTTTTTTGTCGGTATTTGCGGCAGCTGACCGGCCGCATCTCCGGCAGGATTGCCCTGAATGTATATTTCACGACCATCTTTCTGGTAGGGACGATAGTAATCACCGCCACAGCGATAGCCACCGCCCGGCTGGCTCATCAGCTCGCAGTTGACCGGCAACACCTCCAGCCACTTGATAGACTGCTGGTAGCGCAGCCACTCCTGCCATTCGTGTTCGCGCGCCAGCTGGTCACGCAGAGCAAAGGTATCAGCAACGGACATCCCCTTGTTGACGATCACCTGACCCGCCATGGCTGGCAGGCTGAGCAGCCCTGACAGCACTATGATCCAAGGCTTCATAACCCCTCCAGAGTGACTTAATTTCACAATTAAATTAAAAGTCACATCAATCTGTTATCCAGATCACAAAACGAAACATCACCAAAGTGGTGCCAGCTCACCTAGTTGTTAATTATCGTCCACGGCAGGAAGCACCACCATGAAGCTGACCCCCGCGCTGTTGCTCAGCCTCACTCTCTGCACCACTCTTGGTGCTACAAGCAACGCCAGCGAAATCAACATGAGCTGGCAGTGGCAATCCACCGATGGCCAGCGCAAGCACTTCCAGCTGACCACCGACGATCAGGTGATGGCCGCCAGTCGCCACGAGATGAGCCTGCTGAAGGCCTCTCTCACCAATCCGCTGGAGACCCTTTACGCCTATATCAGCCCGCGGCTCTACAACAGCATCAACCTGATCAATCAGAGCAGCCCCGAGACCGCTACCAAATTTCGCAATCTGGAGCAGGCCTTCACCCTGCGGGACGACAGCATGGAGTCGATGCTGTTTTGGCAAGCCTACCAGCAGTATCAGGAGGATGCCTTCTACCAGATGAGGGTGATCCCCTGCGTCCATCCGGCCAATCGCAAACTGCCTTGCGTACGACCCGATTACTCCCAGCTCTTCTACCACTTCAAAGGGCACCTCAAGCCACTGGCGCAGCAATTTGCGGCCAAGGATCTCGCCACCAGCGTCAGCCTGCTGCAGGAGTGGCTGAACGCCATCCCCACCCAACCGGAGCAGCTGGATCACTTCGCGCCGCCGCTGCAGGCACTGCAGGATAACAAGGCCGATAGCGACGAGAAGGCTCTGCTGATGGCCAGCCTGCTGGCGGAGCTGGCCCCGCAATATGTGCTCAGCATCATCTATCCGGATATCAGCATCGGCAGCGTCTCCCCTGCCTGGCTGGCCATTACGGCAGACAGTGGCGTACCCGGTGATGTGGTGGTGATCAACAATCAGCGCCATGTGCTGCTGACCGGCTCGTCCCTGCTGGCCCAGCAGATGACCATGGCCAAGATCCCCCTCATCAGCGAGTCGCTCTACTGACGCAGACAGCTCAGACCAGCAGCCAATTCATTGATTTTTATCGATGTCATGACATTCTAGCCGCCCTTGCCAGCCAACCACCTGACTGGCGGGGCGCCGACGCTTCTGAATTGCGATCTTATTTAACACTTTTTAAACAGATCCGATCAGTTTAGGATGAAGCTCGCCCATTCCCTCAATCCGAAACTCGTTATAACATAACAAATGGAGTGTCATCAGGATGAAACATCTCGTACTTACTTTGGCGCTGCTGCCATCTCTGGTCTTTGCTCACAACTTCAAGGATGGCAACCCGGTGCCGCTGGTCAATGTCAGCGACAAGGGTGAGCTGGTACTGAACGGCAAGGATATCGGTTACCAGCCGTGGCAGAGCACCTCGCTCACCGGCAAGGTGTTCCTGATCCAGCATATTGCCGGTCGCTCCAGTGCCAAGGAGCTGAACGCCCCGATGATCGAGGCGATCAAGGCCGCCAAACTGCCGCAAGACAAGTACCAGACCGTTACCGTCATCAACAGCAATGACGCCATCTGGGGCACCTCCGGCTTCGTGAAGAGCAGTGCCGAGGACAGCAAGAAAGAGTTCCCCTGGTCCGCCATGGTGCTGGATGCCAAGGGCATGGCGCGCAACGCCTGGGATCTGACGCCGGAAAGCTCGGCGATCATTCTGCTGGATAAAGAGGGCAAGGTGCTGTTTGCCAAAGATGGCCAGCTCGATGCCAACAACATTGCTACCGTGATGGGGCTCATCAAGTCCCATCTCTAAGTCAGAGAGAAAGGGCGCTGATGGCGCCCTTTCCATAAGGGTCTATGGGTCGTATCAAGCTGAAAATCTGGATCTTGCTGCTGGGCTGGTTATGGCTGCAGCCTGCCCTTGCCCGGCACCAGTTTGAATCCGCCCTGCCCGGCCACGACGACCATCACTGTCTGGTCTGCGCCCTCCATCTGGATGGCAAACAGGTCATCACCGCTACCCCCTATTGTTTCCCCGGTTCGACCTCTGTTTTGCCCGCTGTTGCAACCATGCAACGCTCGGCGGATACCGCCACGCTTCACAGCTATGCCATCCGCGCGCCGCCCGCCTCTGTTTTTATCTATCCCTTTGTTTAATTTCGCCATTTGTTTTGAAAAAAGGATTAAAGATGAAAGCAGTTACTCTGTTGCTGGCCGCTGCGGCCTTTGGCGCTCACGCCAATCACGACGAACACGAGAGCCACAGCCACGGCGCCCACGAGCATGGCCACGGCCACCTCAATCTGGTGGTCGATGGCGACCAGCTGATGATCGAGCTGCAGGCCCCCGCAGCCGATCTGGTGGGCTTCGAGCACGCCGCCAAGAGCGATGAAGAGAAGGCGCAATACGCCAAAGCGGTCGCCCGCCTCCAGCAACCTGACGCCCTGTTTCGCTTCGACCCGGCAGCTGGCTGCAAACTGACCCAGCAGGAGCTGCAAGCAGCTAAAGAAGAGCATGATCACGATCATGACCATGACCATGACCATGACCATGACAAGGCTGCCAGCGACAAACATGAAGACCACCATGATCATGACGAAGCGGGTCACGCCGATATGGGCGCCATGTACACCTACACCTGCGCCACCCCGGCCAAACTGACCGGCCTTGAGGCAACCCTTTTTAGCGTCTATCCGAGCCTTGAGAAGCTGAGCGTGCAGGGGATCCTGCCCACTGGCCAGACCGCTGGCGAGCTGACCCCGTCCGCCAACAAGCTGAGCTGGTAACGCCATGAAAAAAGCCGTGGTTGAGATCCGCGATCTGGCCTTTGCCTGGCCAGGTGGCGACGCTGTACTCGATCTGCCCGCCCTCACCATCCGCGAGGGTGAGCGGGTCTTTATCAAGGGCCCGTCGGGCTCTGGCAAGTCGACCCTGCTCGGGTTGCTGGCCGGGATCCAGACCGCCAACCACGGCACCCTGGAGGTGCTGGGCCAACCATTGGCCCGGCTCTCTGGCCGTGCCCGTGACCACTTCCGGGCGGCCAATCTGGGTTATATCTTCCAGCAGTTCAATCTGCTGCCCTTTCTCTCGGTGCAGGACAACGTGACCGCTGCCCTCACCTTTTCGCCCGCCAAACGGGCCCGCCTGCAAGGGAGTCCGGAGCAGGAGGCGCGCCGTCTGCTGGCGGAGCTGCAACTGCCGGATGACGCACTGCATCGCCCCGTCCATGCCCTCAGCATCGGCCAGCAGCAACGGGTGGCTGCCGCACGGGCGCTGATCGGCTCGCCGCCACTGGTGATCGCCGACGAGCCCACCTCGGCACTCGACACCGACAACCGGGCCGCCTTTATCAAGCTGTTGTTCGAGGAGTGCGACAAGCAGGGCTCGACCCTGATCTTCGTCAGTCACGACCCTTATCTCGAACCCCTGTTCCCGCGGGTAGAAAACCTGCAACAGCTCAACCGGAGGGCATCATGCTAAAGCTAGCCCTGCAAAGTCTCTGGGCCCGCCGCCTCACCGCCGGGCTCACCCTGCTGGCCGTCGCCATCAGCGTCACCCTGCTGCTCGGGGTGGAGCGGGTGCGCACCCAGGCCCGCGAAAGTTTCTCCAACACCGTCTCGGGGACCGATCTCATCGTTGGTGCCCGCTCCGGTCAGGTGAATCTGCTGCTCTACTCTGTGTTTCGCATCGGCAACCCCACCAACAACGTGGGGTGGGACTCCTATCAGGCTATCAAGCAGAAACCGGGCGTCGCCTGGACCATCCCGCTTTCCCTTGGTGACTCCCACAAGGGATTTCGGGTGCTCGGCACCAATGGCGACTACTTCACTCACCTGAAGTACGGTCAGCAACAGTCGCTGCAATTGCGGGAAGGGCGGCCATTCGACACGCCGTTTGAAGCTGTACTCGGCGCTCAGGTGGCCGAGAAGCTCGGCTATCACCTTGACCAATCCATCGTCATCGCCCACGGCGCTGGCAACACCTCGTTCAGCCAGCACGACAACCTGCCGTTCAAGGTGGTGGGCATTCTGGCGCCGACCGGCACGCCCATCGATCGCACCATCCATGTGCCGCTGGCGGGGATAGAGGCGATCCATCTCGGTTGGGATACCGGCCGCCACAGCAAGAACGTGACGCCGGAGCAGGCGCTGGCGCAGGATCTCACCCCGAAAACCATCACCGCCTTTATGGTGGGGCTGAGCAACCGGATCCTGGCGTTCCAGCTGCAACGCAGCGTCAACACCTATCCCAAAGAGCCGCTGATGGCGATCCTGCCGGGGGCCGCCCTGCAGGAGCTGTGGAGCCTGATGAGCGTGGCGGAAACGGCGCTGTCGGTGATCGCCGGTTTCGTGGTGGTGGCGGGCCTGATCGGCATGCTGACCACATTGCTGGCGGGGCTTAACGAGCGGCGCCGGGAGCTCGCTATTTTGCGATCCCTCGGTGCGGGCCCTGCCCACTTGTTCCTGCTGCTGGCGCTGGAGGCGATGGCGC
Source organism: Aeromonas sp. R4-1 (assembly GCF_040908325.1). NCBI lineage: Bacteria > Pseudomonadati > Pseudomonadota > Gammaproteobacteria > Aeromonadales > Aeromonadaceae > Aeromonas > Aeromonas sp. R4-1. The sequence goes on along the minus strand of NZ_JBFODM010000003.1, from coordinate 39,710 downwards.
TGACCACGGTCGGCATCGCTCTCGGGGTCGCCGTGCTCTATCTGGGGCAGGGGCTTGCCTCGCCCTGGCTGCTCAGCCACTATGGCCTGCAACTGAGTCTGGGGCTGCCGAGCGCCTATGAGTGGCAGTTGCTGGGGGTAGTATGGCTGGCAGGCATGGTGATTGGCCTGCTCCCTGCTGCCCGCGCTTACCGCTACAGCCTGAGCGATGGCATGAGCATTCGCGTCTAGCGAGACGCCCAAAAATAGAAACAGAAGGACAGATGATGAAGTGGAAAATTGTGGCGCTGCTCGCCAGTCTGCTGGTGCTGCCCGCCCTGGCCGCCGATTACAAGACCATCGACTGGGATGTGCTGATCCCGGAAGGGGAAAAACTGCTGCCACCGCCCCAGGTCAATCACGAAGATCCCATGTCGGTGCCGCAACCGGTGGGTGGGGTAAACAAGAAGCTGGACAACCAGGATGTGCGCATTCCGGGCTTCGTGGTGCCACTGGAGGGGGATGCCAAGAAGATCACCGCCTTCCTGCTGGTGCCCTACTTCGGCGCCTGCATCCATGTGCCGCCGCCCCCCACCAATCAGGTGATCTATGTGAGCTACCCCAAGGGTGCGCCGGTGGATGATCTGTGGGATGCAATCTGGGTGAAGGGCAAGATGCGCACTGTCAGCTCCAGCCACGAGATGGCCACCGCCTCCTATTCGATGGAAGCGGTCGAGGTGAGCGTCTACGAGGAGTAATCCTCCCGTTGCAAAAAAAGCGGCCTCCACGGAGGCCGCTTTGTTATCTTGGCATCCCGGTTGGAGTAACATTCAGCTCCAGAACCTGTGCGAATGGAGTCAGCATGGCAGACCTCCCCCCCCCGAAAAAAGAGAGTTCGATCCTGAGCAGCCAGGAGCAGACCCTGCGTCTGGCCCGCAGTCGCGGCATCGACGGCATGCTCACCCGCAATACCGACAGCACCTTCGAGCAGCGCGCCACCTTTCGCCATCTGGCGGATCAGGCCGCCCGCCAGCGCAATCTGGAAGCCATCATGGTGATGGCCTCCCGCCACTGCGAAGAGACCGCGGCTGGCGGCGAGATGGACAGCGACTGGCTGACCCGCTTCCTGCAACTGGCGGAAGATATCAGCATGGTGCCGATGCAGCAGCTGTGGGGGCGGATCTTCGCGCTGGAAGTCGCCACGCCGGGCCGCTTCTCCATTCGGGCGCTCGCCACCCTCAAAGAGATGACCCAGCGCGAGGCCCAGCTGTTCCAGCGCATCTGTTCACTGACTTGCCACTACACCGGCAGCGACGAGCAGCGGTTGCTGCTGGGGCTGCACAAGGGGGCCACCCTGCTGAGCCGCGCCAAGGCGACGCGCCTCGGCCTTGGCAAATACCGACTGCCCTACAACGCCCTGCTGCAACTGTTTGAGCTCGGGCTGCTGCATCGCGCGGAGCTGGAGTCCGGCCCGCTGCCCGCCGATGGGGTCGAGCTGGAGTTTGGCAACCAGCGCTGGCGGCTGCAGTGCAAGCAGAACAACATCACCCTGCTCTACTACCGCCTCACCCCGGTGGGCAACGAGCTCGCCCAGCTGCTGCAAGAGTCGCCGCTGGAGGAGTACCTGCAGGATCTGAAAACCGTGCTGGTGCAGGGTATCCAGATTGAAGTGATGCAGCTCGTCAGCACCCCCTCCTCACCCGCTCCCGACCCTCTCCCCTGAGCTCTGGCGGGGCAGCTGATGCCCCGTCGGTTCGTGGTTCCTTCGCATCAAGCTGCTGGCTCCAAGCTTATGGGCTTGTCCAGAATAGGTTGCAAATTGCAGATGCCGCAGAGGCCCACCCCGTCAGATCCGTTGCATATTGCAAACAACAACGATCTTTTCCTGCCAAAACGGCACTAATAACACATCAATCATTAGCTTTTGCCAGCTGGCCCGCCCTTTGCACACCTCTTGATTCAGATCAAAATTTAACCATCACAGCTCGGGAGCAAGGCCATGAGAATCAATCAACCGGTTACCCAAAGAGAACGTCTCTATCCAGACCACCAGAGCCTCATCTCCACCACGGATCTGGAGAGCCGCATCACCTACGCCAACGAGGAGTTCTGCGAGATTGCAGGCTTCCAGCTCGACGAGCTGGTGGGGGAACATCACAATCTGGTGCGTCATCCTGACATGCCGAAACAGGCCTTTGCCGATCTGTGGAACCATATTCGCGAAGGCAAGAGCTGGATGGGGCCGGTGAAAAACCGCTGCAAGAGTGGCGATCACTACTGGGTCAGCGCCTTTGTCACCCCCATCAAGGATGCCAGCGGCCGGGTGGTGGAGTATCAGTCGGTACGCACCGCCCCGAGCGAGGAGATCAAACAGCGGGCCGAGAAGGTCTATGCCGACCTTCGCAACAACAAGCTGCCGCTGGCGCTCAAGCTGCCCACCTTCTCCCATACCCTGACCATCAACCTCTGCCTGCTGCTGAGCCTGCTCGCCATGTTTGCGCTGGGCTACAACCACGACATGAACTGGCAACTGACGCTGGTCGCCCTGCCGCTGGCGATAGCGGCCATCACCCTGAATGCCCTCTCCCGCCGCCTCGGCAAGCTCAACAAGATGGCCCGCAGCCGCTTTGACAACCCGCTGATGCAGCTGCTCTACACCAACAAGGTGGACAACATAGCCGCCATCGAACTCTCGATGGTGATGAATCAGGCCGAGTTCAACGCCGTGCTGGCCCGCACCCAGCAGACTTGCAGCAAGATCCTGCAGGCCGCCGAAGGGGATCTGCGCAACGCCGAATCCATCACCGACAACCTGCAACAGCAGCAGGCCGAAACCGTGGCCGCGGTGGCAGGCATGAACAGCGAGCTGACCACCTCCAAGAGCGTGATCAGTGCGCTGGTCGGCCACTGCCGCGATATCGACGGCATCCTCGATGTAATCAACAACATCGCCAACCAGACCAACCTGCTGGCCCTCAACGCCGCCATCGAAGCGGCCCGGGCTGGCGAAGCGGGTCGCGGCTTCTCGGTGGTGGCTGACGAGATCCGCACGCTCGCCATCAAGACCCAATCCTCGACCAGCGAGATCCAGAAGATGATCACCGAACTGCAAACCAGCGCCGGGGATGCAGAGCAGGCGATGGAGAAGGGCTGCCAACTCTCCGAGAGCTGCCAGCAAAAAGCCTCGGCAACCGGCACCATCCTGCAGCAGATCAACGATATGCTGCAGCAGGTGGCCTCCGGCAGCGGCCAGATTGCCCAGGCGGTGCAGGAGCAGTTCCACGTCACCGCCGAGATCAACCGCAACGTGCTCAGCATCAAGACCCTGGCCGATGACTCCAGTGTCGGCAGCCAGCACGCCGTGCACGGCATCACCCAGCTGGTCAACCAGTTGAGCGATCTCGACCGGCTGGTGCGCCAGTTCCAGAAAGGGGCTCCGGCCACCCAAAGCCGCTACGAAGTGGCCACCACCCGCGCCGTGCCGGTTCGCCAAGCCAGATAACCACTACCCAAACAATCACCCCAAAAAAACCCTATGGGCCCGCAGGCCCATAGGTTTTTTTAATGCCCGCCAGCAAAAGGCGACACTGCCGTTTCACTGTCCGATTTTCCCCTGCGCTGATGGGCCCAAACGGTTGAACGACCACATTCAAACCCATTACTGACTAATTTATTGATCTTGCTCAGAAAACCGCCCGCTTGCGCTTTTCACCCCAGCCCCGTTCGGTAACATAGCCGCTTGGCAACCTCTCGCAGGAGTCAGCCATGAGCCAAGCCAGTGCCAAATCACAGGTCAAAAGCAGCAAACTGGAGGCTGGAATTCAGGGGCGGTAGCGTGGTTTTTCAGTTTGGTGCAGAACGTGGCCAAGCCCAACAGACGAGATAACCATCATTAGGCCACAAGGAGAGATGATGGACGATCATCACGATTACGAAGTTCATGACAACATTCCCTATATTGGATGGAACCAATTAGATTTCAACATTATTACAACGGGTATTAAGTGGCTCCCATTTTTTGAAGATGACCTCTATCTTGGAATGCAGGCGATAAATATCGGGGTAGTCGACTCAGTTATAACTGAATATGAATACGCGCTCTTACGAGAATGGTTTAATCTCGAAAAAACACCAACTGAATCGGCTATGGCCGTATCGGCAATGTCTCAAATGTGGATTTATGGTTTATATGAAGTTCTGAGAATGTGGAGAGACCATCGGTTTCAATTTCGCAAGCTATTCGACAATGGTGGAATTGAACCAAAAATTAGTGGATTCTCTTATGATGACCCTATTAATTTAACTATAGAAACTAGAAAGAAGCAATTGTTAAGATTTAAAGACGACTCGACTTACAGAAATAAAATAGAAGAAACGTGGGGAAATATTGAGCCCATTTATCGAATGATAGAGATTTTCCGCATGAATCTAGCCAAACACTGTGCTCCTGGCAAAGATGGAATAATGCCACGAGCTCCAGGCTATGGGAGAATTAATCGTTGGTGTGGCTCCATGGATTACGAATTGATTGACCGAGATGGTTACTATATAACGATGAATAGGAGGGATATTGCAGATGCTTTACGAGCATGCGTGCAACAGACGTAATTAGTCATTGCGCTACTGTAGCACTGCATTATATATTGAAACCTTTACATGGAGTGAATATGTCCTTCCAAACACCAATCACTATTGCAGAAGCCATTAATAATATTGAACAAAATCGCTACTTATTGCCGTCTATTCAACGGGAGTTTGAATGGAATCATGAAAAGATAGAGTGGTTGTTTGACTCTATAATGAGAAATTACCCTATCAGCTCTTTTTTATTTTGGCGAGTGGAGGGTAAGACCAAGCAAGATTTCAAATTTTATCAATTCTTAAAGGAATATAAGCAACGCTATAAAACTCATAATGAAGAATTCAACACTGTTGGTCATAATGACTTCACTGCCGTATTGGATGGTCAGCAACGCTTGACCTCTCTCTATATAGGGTTGAGAGGTAGCTATGCTTATCGAATACCAAGATTAAAAGAGGAGAATTCAGAAAGAGTATATCCAACTAGAAGATTATATTTAAACGTAACAACACCTCTTGAAAATGAAGAGGATGGTAGGATATATGAATTTAAGTTCCTTACTGATTCAGAATATTCAGCTAATGAGAGTAAGTGGTTTCGTGTATCAGAGATTTACGGCCTCTCTGATGACTTTGAGTTCAATCAATACCTAGATAGGTATGGGCTTAAAAAAAATGAGTTTTCATATAGAAGTCTCTCTACCCTTAAAAATGTGATTCACTCTAAACAAATTGTTAACTTTTTTCTAGAAACAGAACAGGAGATAGATAAGGCCCTAAATATTTTCATAAGAATAAATAGTGGTGGAGAACCTTTAAATTTCTCTGATTTAATAATGTCTATTGCCGTTGCACACTGGTTGAGAAAGGATGCACGAAAAGAAATACACGGGTTGGTTGATACTGTTCGTGATAAAGGATTTTCAATATCAAAAGACTTTATTCTTAAAGTATTTCTTTACCTTCATAGCAAAGATATAAAATTTAAAGTAACAAACTTTTCAAAGTCAAATGCAGAAGATTTTGAGAAGGAATGGGATAATATTCGCGATGCAATTTTATCTTCTTTCGACTTTACGAAATCACTTGGCTTTACGGATTCCACACTAACGTCAAAAAATGCACTAATCCCAATAATATACTACATATACCACCGCAAGATATATAAAGGTTTTCATACGAAAAGCGAATATTCTAACGACAGAATAATTATTAAAAAATGGCTTCATGTCTCGCTTGTTAAAAAACTATTCGGTGGCACTTCAGATAGTGTTTTAAATCAAATTCGTAGGGCTTTCACGGATAATGTCGTCACTGCACCAATGTCAGAATCCATCGTTGAATTCCCTGCAAAAGAAATAAATAAAGAAATCCGTAAGGATACAGGCATCAGCATTGAATTTATTGAAGAGTTATTATTGACTCAAAAAGATGATCGATATGCATTCTCTTTATTAGCACTTCTCTTTCCACAACTGGATTATAAAAACAACGATTTTCATAAAGATCACTTACATCCCGCATCAAAGTATGATGAGTTAAATGAAGATGATAAACACAAATTCGGCTGGCAAACTTACAATTCTATAAAGAACCTGCAAATGCTGGATGCCAATGAAAATATGTCAAAGAACAATGATGACTTAGAATCATGGATCACTAAAGAGTTAGAATCAAAACCTAAAAAAGAGTTCTTAGAAAACCACCATATCCCTGATGTCAGTTTAAAATTATCAAACTTCAATGAGTTTATAACAAAGCGTTCAGAGATTCTTACAGAAAAACTCAAGGATATATTGGCATAGCAAGTACATTTTTAACTCTAGGTAACTCCCTTGAAAACAGAGGCCCGTAGACGAAAATAAATAGTTGGAAAAATAATAGGAGGGGGCAAACGCCCCCCCTGCTATAAATGCTCGGCGACGCACATCGATATCAGCCGATTAACCCCCGCTGCCTTAGCGCAGTCAGCAACTCCTCCACCAGCACTTCCACCGGTTTACCGGCATTAAGCAGATGAATTTCCGGCTGCTCGGGCGCCTCGTAGGCGGAGTCGATACCGGTGAAATGGCGAATTTCCCCCGCTCGCGCTTTTTTGTAGAGCCCCTTGGGGTCGCGCTCTTCACAGATGGCGAGCGGCGCATCGACAAAGACTTCGACAAACTCCCCTTCGCCCAAGAAGCTGCGCACCAGCGCCCGCTCGGCACGGAACGGCGAGATAAAGGCGGTGAGCACGATAAGTCCCGCATCCACCATCAGTTTTGCCACTTCGCCAACCCGGCGGATATTCTCCTGCCGCGCAGCATCATCGAAACCGAGATCGCCACAGAGACCGTGGCGCACATTGTCGCCATCGAGCAGATAGGTGTGTTTGCCTTGTGCCGCCAGCGCCTGCTCCAGCGCCCCCGCCAGGGTCGATTTGCCCGCCCCAGAGAGCCCGGTAAACCAGATCAGCAGCGACTTTTGCCCTTTCAATTCGGCCCGGCTCTGTTTGTCGACGGCATGCTTGTGCCACACGATATTGCTCATCCCACACTCCTTGATTGGCGCTCACGCCTCAAAACTTAAACTGTCCGGCACCACGGGGAGCCGCCTCGGACTATCCGCAGACAACGTGCTGGTGCCATGGTATTGCTCATCCAACACCCCTTGATTGGCATTTACGCCTTAAAACGGAAACAACAGGGGCACCATCACAATCACCCCGAGGCTATAGGCCAGCGAGACCGGCAGGGCCAGCTTGAGGTAGTCCGGCATCTTGTAGTTGCCCGCGGCATAGACCATCAGGTTGGTCTGGTAGCCGTAGGGCAGGATAAAGCTGGAGCTCGCCCCGAACAGCACCGCCAGAATAAACGGCATGGTCGAGACATCCATGCTGAGCGCCAGCTGGTAACCCATGGGGAAGGCCAGCGCGGCGGCGGCGTTGTTGCTCATCAACTCGGTCAACACCAGGGTAAACAGATAGATACCGATAAAGGCGATGATGGGGCTGGCACCGTTGAACTCCCCCATCAGCCAGTCGGCGATAAGCTTGGCCAGTCCGCTCTTTTCCAGCTGATCGGCGATGGCGAGCGCCCCGCCCACCACCAGCCAGATATCGAGCGGGAAGCGGCGGCGGATCTCGTCCAGGGTCAGAATGCGGGTGAGCAGCAGCGCCACCAGCATCAGCAGCAACCCCTTGAACAGCGGCACCAGATCGAACACCGAGAGCGCCAGCACCCCGAGAAAGCCCAGCACCACGGCGGCGCTGCGCTTGCCATCGAGACGGGTGGAGGCTTCCAGCCCGCTCACCACCACAAACTCCCGCCCCAGCGACTTGTTGCGGGCAAACTGGGGGCCGGGGGCCAGCAGCAGGGTATCACCGGCGTGCAGTTCAATCTGGCCGAGGCCACCGGTAAGCTGGGTTTCGCCGCGGCGCACCGCCAGCACCACCGCATCGAAGTGGGTGCGAAATTCGGCATCCTTGATGGTCTGACCCACCAGCCGCGAGCTGTGGCTGACGATCACCTCCACCAGATGCTGGCCGTTGAGGCGGTGCTGGCCATAGAGATCCAGCCCCTTCATCTCCTGCAATACGCCGACGCTCTCCACATCGCCGCAAAACAGCAGCACGTCCCCTTCGTGCAGTTCATGTTCCGGCTGCACCGGGCAGATCACCTGATCGCCGCGAATGATTTCCGCCAGATAGAGGCTTTTCAGGCTGCGCAGGCCGTTCTCCTTGACGCTGCGCCCCGCCAGCGGCGAACCGGCGCCCACCTTGGCTTCGAGAAAATAGCCGGATTCGCGGCTCATCTCGGTATCCTGCTCCGGCAGGTGACGGGCAAACAGCAGCACGGCCACCAGACCGGTCAGCAGGGTGCCCGCTCCCACCATAAAGAAGTCGAACATGCCGAGCGGTGGCGCCCCCATCTTGATGAGGAAGCTGTTGACGATAAGGTTGGTGGAGGTGCCGATCAGAGTCAGCACCCCGCCAAAGGTGGCCGCGAAGCACATGGGCAGCAGCAGCCGCGATGGCGCATGGTTGGGGTTGCGTTTGACCGCTCCCAGCATGGAGGCCACCACGGCGGTGTTGTTGACGAAAGCAGACAGGAAGGCGGTGGAGAACCACACCTTCACCAGCACCTTGTTGAATGACCCCGTGCCCACCAGATTGGCGAACCAGCTCATGATGCGGGTCTTCTCCACCGCCAGCGACACCAGCAGCAACAGCACCAGCGTCAGCAGGGCACTGTTGGTGTAGCCCGCCACCACGGCATTGATATCCGCCAGTCCGCTCAGGTAGGTGATGAGCACGGCGCCCGAGAAGAGCAGCGCCGGGCGGAGTTTGCCCTGGATCAGCAGGGCCACGAGAGCAGCCAGCAGACCCAGCACCAGGAATTGTTGCCAGGTCATGGGCTTACTCCTTGCTTGTGTCGTTACCGATGGCAAGGGCTTGCCAGTGCGGGAAGTGCTTGCGCACCAGGGCGTTGAGCTCGATCTCAAACTCGCTGTAGTGCCCTTTTACCGCTTTGGCGGCCAAGCCTTCCACTATCATGCCGGCGCCGACGGTGACGTTGGTCAGCCGGTCGATCAGGATAAAGCTGCCGGTATCGCGGATCTCCTGATACGGGTCAAACGCCACCGGGTCGGTGAGGCTCAGTTCGCACAGGCCGATCTCGTTGAGCTTGAGCTCGGAGGCGGGCAGCTCGTCCAGCTTGTTGATCTCGATACGGTGGCGAATGGCCTCCACCTGACCGCGACTCTTCTTGGTGGCCAGCTTGACGTCGTAGACCCGACCCGGTTGCAGGGACTCCTCCCCCATCCAGACGATATGGGCCAGCAGGTTCTGGGTCACTTGCGGCTGCTTGGTGGCATCCACCAGCAGGTCGCCGCGGCTGATGTCGATCTCGTCGGCGAAGGTGACCGTGATGGCCTGATCCGGCAGGGCGTACTCCAGATCCCCGTCGAAAGTGACGATGCGGGTCACTGTGCTCTCCTTGCCCGACGGCAGCACCGCCAGCTTGTCGCCCACCCGCAGGATGCCGGAGGCGAGCGTGCCCGCGAAGCCGCGAAAATCGAGGTTGGGGCGGTTCACATACTGCACCGGCAGGCGCACCGGGTGGCGCTCCAGCTCGCGCTCCACTTCAGCTGTTTCAAGCAGGGAGAGCAGGGTTTCGCCCTGATACCAGGCCAGCTTGTCGCTCTGGTTGACCACGTTGTCACCGTCCAGCGCCGAGACCGGCACGATATGGATGGTATCGACGCTGAGCTTCTTGGCGAACTCGCGGTAATCGGCGCTGATGCGCTCGAATACTTCCTGACTGAACTCCACCAGATCCATCTTGTTGACCGCTACCACGAACTGCTTGATGCCGAGCAGGCTCGCAATAAAGCTGTGGCGGCGGGTCTGATCCAGCACCCCTTTGCGGGCGTCGATCAATATGATGGCCAGATCGCAGGTGGAGGCGCCGGTCGCCATGTTGCGGGTGTACTGCTCGTGGCCAGGGGTATCCGAGATGATAAATTTGCGCTTGGCGGTGGAGAAGTAGCGGTAGGCCACATCGATGGTGATGCCCTGCTCACGCTCCGCTTGCAGGCCATCCACCAGCAGCGCCAGATCCAGCTTCTCGCCGGTGGTGCCGAGCTTCTGGCTGTCGGACTCCAGCGCTTTGAGCTGATCTTCATAAATCTGCTGGGAGTCGTGCAGCAGGCGACCGATAAGGGTGCTCTTGCCGTCATCCACGCTGCCGCAGGTGAGAAAACGCAGCAGACTCTTGTGCTGCTGGGCGTGCAGATAGGCTTCGATGCCCTGTTCGGTGATGGCGGTCTGAATATGGCTGTTCATGCTGACGACTCCTTAGAAATATCCCTGACGCTTCTTCTGCTCCATGGAGCCGGCCTGATCGTGGTCAATCAGCCGCCCTTGCCGCTCGCTCGAAGTGGTGAGCAGCATCTCTTCAATAATTTCCGGCAAGGTGGTGGCATCGGATTCGATGGCCCCGGTCAGCGGGTAGCAACCGAGGGTGCGGAAGCGCACCAGCTCCTGCTTCACCTCATCCTCGGCGGTCAGCGGCATGCGCTCGTCATCCACCATGATCTTGATACCGTTGCGCTCCACCACCGGACGGTAAGCGGCGAAGTAGAGCGGCACTATGTCGATGTTCTCGAGATAGATGTATTGCCAGATATCCAGCTCGGTCCAGTTGGAGAGCGGGAACACCCGGATGCTCTCCCCCTTGTTGACCTGGCTGTTGTAAACGCGCCACAGCTCCGGGCGCTGGTTCTTCGGATCCCAGCGGTGGGACTTGTCACGGAAGGAGTAGACCCGCTCCTTGGCGCGGGACTTCTCCTCGTCGCGGCGCGCGCCACCGAAGGCGGCATCGAAACCATATTTGTTGAGCGCCTGCTTGAGCGCCTCGGTCTTCATGATGTCGGTGTGCTTGCCGCTACCGTGGACGAAGGGGTTGATGCCCATGGCGAGGCCGTCCGGGTTCTTGTGGACGATGAGATCCAGCCCGTACTTTTTGGCGGTCTCGTCGCGGAACTTGATCATCTCCTTGAACTTCCAGTCGGTATCGACGTGAAGCAAGGGGAACGGGATCTTGCCCGGATAGAAGGCCTTGCGGGCCAGATGCAGCATGACGGAGGAGTCCTTGCCGATGGAGTACATCATCACCGGGTTTTCAAATTCGGCAGCCACCTCGCGGATGATATGGATGCTCTCGGCTTCCAGCTGCTGCAAGTGGGTCAATCTTTCACGGTCCATGTTGGTCCTCGGGTCATTGCTTATGCGCCTGCTCGGGGCGCTGGGTGGTTCAGTGCGCGGCCGCACCGGCAACCGCATCAAATATCTCTTTCCGGGTCAGGCCAGCTGCACCAGCTTGAGGTCGCAGCCATCGAGATCCGGGTTAGCGCGCAGCTGCTGGCCGCTCTTTTCCCCGCTTTTTTCTCCAAACCAGGCGAGCCGATCGCGCAGGGCAACCACTTCGCCGATGACGATAAGCGACGGGCTCACCGCCTGTTTGGCCAGCTCCGCCAGATCCGCCAGCGTGCCGGTCAGCACCCGCTGGCGGGATGTGGTGCCGCGCTCGATGATGACGATGGGGGTGGCTTGGCTTCTGCCGTGATCCACCAGCTGCTGCTGAATATGCTCGGAGCGCATCAGCCCCATGTAGATGACCAGGGTCTGACTGGTGGCGGCGAGCTGCTGCCAGTCGGGCTCCTTGCCCTCTTTCTGGCAGTGGCCAGTGATAAAGACGGCGCTCTGGGCGTAATCACGGTGGGTGAGTGGAATACCGGCATAGGCGGTGGCACCGGCAGCAGCCGTGATGCCGGGCACTACCGAGAAGGGGATACCTTCGTCGGCCAGCACTTCCAGCTCCTCGCCACCCCGGCCAAACATAAAGGGATCGCCCCCTTTCAGCCGCACCACCCGGTTGCCCGCCTTGGCGTAGTCCACCAGCAGGCGATTGGTCTCCTCCTGCGGCACGCTGTGGGCGCCCGCCTTCTTGCCGACCGACACCAGAGTGGCGTCGCGGCGCACCAGATCGAGGATCTCGGCGGAGACAAGCTGGTCGTAGAGCACCACTTCAGCCTGTTGAATCTGTTGCAGCGCCTTGAGGGTTAACAGACCAGGATCACCGGGGCCCGCGCCGACCAGCACCACTTCTCCTACTTCGCTTTTCGCCTGGTCGAGGCCATCGCTCAGCCACTGCTGGGCCCCTTGCCAATCCTCTTTTTCAATCAGGCTGGCGAGGGTGTTGGAGGCAAAGGCGCGCTCCCAGAAGCGGCGACGGTCGGAAATCGAGGAGAGCACCCGCTTGGCCTTGTCACGAACCCGGCCGGAGAGCTCGGTCAGCCCGCCAAGATGGCGCGGCAGCAGGCTCTCCAGCCGTTCGCGCAGCAGGCGCACCAGCACCGGCGCCTTGCCACCGCTGGAGACCGCCACCATCAGCGGCGAGCGATCGATGATCGAGGGGAAGATAAAGCTGGAGCGTTTGGGGTCATCCACCACATTGACGAAAAGACCCAGCTGATTGGCTCTTTGATAAACCAGAGCGTTGACTTCGAGGTTGTCGGTCGCCGCCACCACCAGGATCTGGCCTGCCAGATGGGCCGGGCTGAAACGCTCCGCCAGATGGGTGAAACGACCGGCAAATTCCGCAAATTCCGGTTCAAGCTCCGGGGAGACCAGGGTCAGCCGGGCACCGGCTGCCAGCAGCAGGCGCGCCTTGCGCAGGGCAACCTCGCCCCCCCCCACCAGCAGTACCGGGCGGCCTTCCAACTTGGCAAACATAGGTAAATAATCCATTTCGGCCCATCCCTCGGAACACGACTAATATGGGGCGACTATAGGCAGGGCAGCTTATCCCTCAAAATAATAAAAAATGCTTTTTAATGCGTTTTGGTAATTAGCAAAGCCGATTCATGACAAAGGCGTACAAAGTCACTTGTGGTACCTGACGCCAGACCATAGGCTAGGGACTGTGTTTCATAAGGAGCTAAATGATGAACGAATCATTGATTGTGCTAGGGATTTTTGTGTTCCTGGTGCTCGCCACCCTGAGCGCGGGCATCAAGATAGTGCCGCAGGGCTACAACTGGACGGTGGAGCGCTTCGGCCGCTACACCCGCACCCTGACCCCGGGTCTCAACCTGCTGATCCCCTACGTGGATCGGGTCGGCCACAAGATCATCATGATGGAGCAGGTGCTGGACATCCCGGCACAAGAGGTGATCTCCCGCGACAACGCCAACGTCACCATCGACGCCATCAGCTTTGTGCAGGTGGTGGATGCCCGCAAAGCGGGTTACGAGGTCAACGATCTCACCAGCGCCATCCGCAATCTCACCATGACCAATATGCGGACCGTGCTCGGCGCCATGGAACTGGACGAGATGCTCTCCCAGCGCGACACCATCAACGAGAAGCTGCTGCGCACCATGGATGCCGCCACCGCCCCCTGGGGCATCAAGGTGACCCGCATCGAGATTAAAGATGTGCGCCCGCCGCTGGCCCTGGTCGAGGCGATGAACGCTCAGATGAAGGCCGAGCGCCAGAAGCGGGCCGAGGTACTGGAGGCCGAAGGGGTGCGCCAGTCCAAGATCCTGAAAGCGGAAGGCGAGAAGCAGTCCCAGATCCTCAAAGCCGAAGGTGAGCGTCAGGCCGCCTTCCTCGCCGCCGAAGCGCGGGAGCGGGCAGCCGAGGCGGAAGCCAAGGCGACCCATATGGTTTCCCAGGCGATTGCTGAAGGAGACCTGCAGGCCATCAACTACTTCGTGGCTCAGAAATATACCGAGGCACTGGCCCGCATCGGTGAAGGCCCCAACAGCAAGATCATCATGATGCCGCTGGAAGCGGGCAGCCTGATTGGCTCGGTGGCTGGCATGGCCGAGCTGTTCAACAAAGATGGCAAGGGCAGCAAGTCATGACAGCCCTGTTAGAGGGGCTGACCCACTGGCACTGGCTGGGGCTCGGCTTTATTCTGCTGGCCATCGAGGTGCTCGGCTCGGTGGGCTTTTTGCTCTGGACCGGCATCGCCGCGCTGGAAGTGGGGCTACTGCTGCTGATCTGGCCCTTTGGCTGGCAGGCGCAGTTGCTGCTGTTTGCGGTGCAATCCCTGCTCACCACCTGGGCCTGGTGGCGCTGGCAGCACCAGCGTGACAACTCGGGTCAGGATGCAGCCAGCACCATCAACGAGCGGATGCAGAGCTATATGGGCCGCGAGCTGACCCTGCTGGATGATGTCGCCCAAGGCACCAGCCGGGTACATCTGGACGACACGGTCTGGACAGTCCGTTGCGACGAGTCGCTGCCTGCGGGCAGCAAGGTCAGGGTGGTGGGGGCTGACTCACACATCCTGCTGGTTGAACCCCGCAACTGACGCAACTCTGCCATCGAGCCATAAAAAAGCCCGCGATCGCTCGCGGGCTTTTGTCTCTCTGGCTGCCACTCAGGTACGCAGCCGATCGAGCTGACTGGCCAGCGCCGTGGCCGCTTGCTCCAGCGCTTCGCTCAGTTGATGGCTGGAGCTAGCCTCCTGCCCGATCACGTTGGCGGTATCGCCAATCCGCATCAGGTTCTGGTTGATGGTATCGCTCACCGCACTCTGCTGCTCGGCGGCGGTTGCTACCTGACTGATGTGGTCGTGGATCTGCTGGATCTGGGCCACCACCCGATTGAGCGCCTCGAACGCCTGCTCGGTACCCTGCACCGTGGTGGTGGAGCGCTCGATGCCGGTATTCATAAGACGCTGGCTGCTGCTCACCTCGGTCTGCAGGCTGCCAATCAGCTGGCCAATCTCGTCGGTCGATTCACGGGTCTTGGTCGCCAGCGCCCGCACCTCGTCCGCCACCACCGCAAAGCCGCGGCCCATGTCACCCGCCCGCGCCGCTTCGATGGCAGCGTTGAGGGCCAGCAAGTTGGTCTGCTCGGCAATGGCGCGGATCACATCGAGGATCCGGCTGATATTGGTGCTGCGCTGGGCCACCAGCGCTACCGCCTTGTCCGCCTCATGCATATCGCCGACCAGAGTATGGATCTCGTTGCGGGCATTGCTGAGGGTCTGCTGGGCGGTATTGATGTGGTGGGTCGCCGCTTCCGACTCCTGCGCCGCCTGCTCGGCATAACCTGCCACGCTGACTGCCGTGGTGCTCATCTGATGCATGGCGCTCACCACGCTCTCCAGCTCCAGATTCTGCTCATCCAGACTGTTGCGCATGGTGTCGGCGGTATGTTTCATCTCCCGCGCCTGCTGGTAGACCTGCTGACCAATCCCCTTGCTCATTTGCACCATGCCCCGCAGCTTGCCGAGGAAGGCATTGAGCTGGGAACCCAGATCGATCAGCTCCTGATGGGTGTCGATCTCCATCTGCTGGGTCAGGTCCCCCTCATTGCTGGAGAGGTGGCCCACATGGCGGCTGATAAGGGAAAGCGGCGCAGTGATGGTCTGGATAAACCAGACCAGCAGCCCCAGCACCAACAGGGTAATCCCGCCCATGGCGATGATCTGCTGCCGCTGGGCATCCACCAGCAGGGCGCCCAGTTCATTGCTGATGGCGTGCGCCTTGCCGAGCGCCAGCGCCTTGGGCACCTTGATCATCAACCACCACTGGGTATTGGCTGCCTCAACCCGGATGGGCTGATGAAGAATAAAGTCACTATCGCTGCTGACCGGCCGACCGTCAGGCAGGGTCAGGCCCACCTCCTTGAGCGGACGGCCCAGCTTGTCGGCATAGCGGTTGCTGCCCACAATCAGCCCCATCTTGCTGACCAGAGTCACATCCGCCTTGTTGTCATAGAGGCTCTTGCCAAGGTTTTCAGCCAGTTGCTGGAAGATGGGCAGGTTCATATCCACCCCGGCCAGCCCGACAAACTTGCCGTCACGCAGCACGGGCACCGTCAGACTGGTCATCAGCATCTTGTTGCCCGGGCTGATTTCGTAGAGGTAGGGCTCCATCAGGCAGGGCTGGCGGGTATCGCGACCACAGAGATACCACTCGCTGTTGCGAATGCCAAACTCGTTGAGGGAGGTATCAAACTTGGCCTCGCTGGCAGCGGCGTCCACCGCTTGCTGGGCGACGGAGCCTCCCTGATCCTTGGTGAAATAGACCTCCAGACTCCCCTTTCCTGCCACCGAGTGGCTGGCCCCGCCCAGCCAGTTGCCATCCTCGCCATCATAGCCATCCGGTTCAAACTGGGCATAAATGGAGCTGATCCCACTCGCTTGCTGCAGGCTGCTGCCGAGCAGAGATTCCACTTGGGGGCGCGACAACCGCAGTTCCGGTTTGGCCATCCCGGCTTCAATCTGGGCGGTCACGGTCAGGGGGATCTGATAGGAGTTCTGCATCAGCGAGGCAATCTGAATGGCATAGCGTTCTGCCTGATACTGCAGGCTGCGGGAGACCTCCTCTTCCAGTGCATCGCTGGTCTGGGTCATCACCATGTTGCGAAGGGAGCCGAAAGAGGCCGATTGCAACAGGGTCATGGCCAGCCCGGTCAGCAGAAATAGCCCCATGGTAAGGCACAACAACTTGAACTTGAGGGAACGTTGCTTCATGCGACAACTCCTTATGGCAGAATAACAACGAATTACTTGAGTATATTCGCCCACTTGCGCTTCACCCGATTTGTTGATGGGTTTGTGGCAGGCTTCTGGTTATAATTTTTGCCTTCCCGAGCGTTGATGGAACAGTCGCAATGAGCAATGCACTGAGCAGTGTCCCGCCGGTAGTCGCGATGGACTACCCCTTTCCGGCCAAACCTCTTCCCCTGAGTGCCGAGCAGAGAACGACCTTGACCACAGAAATCAAGACGCTGCTCAAGGAGCGCAAGGCGGTACTGGTTGCCCACTACTACACGGATCCCGAGATCCAGGCGCTGGCCGAAGCCACCGGCGGTTTCGTCGGAGACTCACTGGAGATGGCCCGCTTTGGCCGCGATCATGAGGCACAAACCCTGATCGTCGCCGGGGTACGTTTCATGGGCGAGACCTCCAAGATCCTGAGCCCCCACAAGCGGGTGCTGATGCCGACCCTGGAGGCCGAATGCTCCCTCGATCTGGGCTGTCCCATCGAGCAGTTCTCAGCGTTTTGCGATGCCAACCCGGATCATACCGTGGTGGTCTACGCCAATACCTCGGCGGCGGTCAAAGCACGGGCTGACTGGGTCGTTACCTCCAGCATCGCGCTGGAGATCGTCGAACACCTCGACAGTCTGGGTCACAAGATCATCTGGGGCCCGGATCGTCATCTGGGTGCCTATATCGAGAAGAAGACCGGCGCCCAGATGCTGCGCTGGCAGGGCCACTGCATCGTCCATGACGAGTTCAAGGCCCGTGCCCTGCGCGAGCTGAAAGAGCAGAATCCGGACGCCGCCGTGCTGGTTCATCCGGAATCCCCCGCCTCGGTGATCGAGCTGGCCGATGCGGTGGGCTCCACCAGCCAGCTGATCAAGGCGGCCAAGGAGCTGCCCCAGCAGAAGCTGATCGTGGCGACCGATCGGGGCATCTTCTACAAGATGCAGCAGGCCTGTCCGGAGAAAGAGATGGTGGAAGCACCGACCGGTGGCGATGGCGCTACCTGCCGCAGCTGCGCCCACTGCCCCTGGATGGCGATGAACGGTCTGGTGGCGATCAAGGAGGCCCTCACCGACGGTGCCGAGCGCCACGAGATCCATGTCGATGAAGATCTGCGGGTCAAAGCCTTGATCCCCCTCGATCGCATGCTCAATTTCGCCGCCGAACTCAAGCTCAAGACCCAGGGCAACGCCTGATTGCCGCCGTCATGAGATGCAAAGAGGGCTCCCGCGGGAGCCCTCTTTATTTATCTGAACCTCATCCTGCTCAGATGATCACGGTGGAGAGACTGTGCTCTTCATCCGGCGCAACGGTCACTCCCGTATCACCGGCGATGGCCGCTTCAACGCAGAGCATGGTGCGATAGCCATCGTCGCTCATGTCGGCCATGGCGGTAGCCCCTTCCAGCCAGGGGGTCCAGACCACCACGCTGTCGTGGTTGCCACTGACAACCCGGGTCTCGCGCTCACCATCCTGCACGCTCACCAGCGCCTCTGGCTGCCAGTAGACCCGATCCAGCGGCCCGCTCAAGGTCAATGCACCCTGCTGCTTGGCATCCTGTCCGGTCAGCTTGTCGGCATAGGGCTCGCCCAGACCGGTCACGCTCACCGCCTCCGGCGCACTGATGGTCAGATAGGTATGCAGCGCACCGCTATAGACCAACGGCTGGCTACCGGTGTTGCGGGTGGTCAGCACCAGCGAGAGCTCTTTGCCCACCAGCACGTCCAGTTCCAACTCGAAGGAGTGATCCCACAGGGCGCGGGTTGCGTCGCTGTCGCGCAGGGAGAGATGCACCAGCGTGCCATCAGCGTGATCGGAGACCCCGTCCAGCATCCAGAGGGTGGTACGGGCAAAACCGTGGGAGGGCTTGCCGCTACCGACACGGGCTGGGGCCGGGCCAAACCAGGGCCAGCAGATCGGGATACCACCGCGAACAGGCTTGCTGCCATCCAGCACCGCCTTGTCACTCAGCCAGATGGAGGCCGGCTCGCCATGACGCTGATAGCTCAGCACATGGGCGCCAAACAGGCTGATCTCGGCCTTGGCATAGTCGTTATTAATGGTGAGAACCGGCAGACCGGCCGCATTGTTGGCAAGCTTGCAATTGGCTGTCAGGGGACGAATGGATTGCATGTGGACTCCTGTCATCAGGGGAAACCGAAAAACAAAAAGGCGGCCAATGGCCGCCTTTTTCAAGCTACGCGATTGCGCATCCCAAATTACTTGGAGATGTGAGCGATCAGGTCCAGAACTTTGCTGGAGTAGCCCATTTCGTTGTCGTACCAGGATACAACTTTAACGAATTTGTCGTTCAGCTGGATACCAGCCTTGGCGTCGAATACGGAGGTCTGACGCTCACCCAGGAAGTCGGTAGATACAACTTCGTCTTCGGTGTAGCCCAGAACGCCTTTCATAGCGCCTTCGGAAGCAGCTTTCATCGCTTCGCAGATTTCTGCGTAGGTGGCAGCTTTTTTCAGGTTAACGGTCAGGTCAACAACAGACACGTCCGGAGTCGGAACACGGAAAGCCATACCGGTCAGCAGGCCTTTCAGTTCCGGGATAACTACGCCAACAGCTTTGGCTGCACCGGTAGAGGACGGGATGATGTTCTGAGCAGCACCGCGGCCACCGCGCCAGTCTTTGGCAGACGGACCATCAACGGTCTTCTGGGTAGCAGTGGTAGCGTGAACGGTGGTCATCAGGCCAGACTCGATACCGAAGGTATCGTTCAGAACCTTGGCGATCGGGGCCAGGCAGTTGGTGGTGCAGGAAGCGTTGGAAACGATGTCCTGGCCAGCGTAGGTAGAGTCGTTAACACCCATTACGAACATCGGGGTGGCGTCTTTGGACGGGCCAGTCAGAACAACTTTCTTGGCACCAGCAGCGATGTGCTTACGAGCAGTCTCGTCGGTCAGGAACAGACCGGTAGCTTCAGCAACAACGTCAACACCGATTTCGCCCCACTTCAGGTTGGCCGGGTCACGCTCAGCGGTAACACGTACGGTTTTGCCGTTTACAACCAGGTTGCCGTCTTTAACTTCAACGGTACCGTTGAAACGACCGTGAGTTGAATCGTACTTCAGCATGTAAGCCATGTAGTCAACATCGATCAGGTCGTTGATACCAACAACTTCGATGTCTGCACGCTCGCAAGCCAGACGGAATACGAAACGACCGATACGGCCAAAACCGTTAATACCTACTTTGATAGTCATATTTAGTTACCTAACTGTTCAGTAGTCAAAGAAAATTCCGCTTGTAAATTTACTAGAACTCTCCGGTGAGTCAACCAACATTCTGTCTGAAATTGCGCTATATCATGAAAAACTGTGAAATTAATTTTCTGTTTATGTAACTGATTACCACGTTTTGACGAAAAAAGTGCCAGATCGTGGCATCGCGCAGATATCCACAATAGTGCCTACTCGGTCACACAACCATTCACAGAGATATGTAAAAATGTGCGCGGTTTAGCATGGCCAAAGAGCCACTGTTCAAGTACCACCCCATAAAAATCAAACAAAATAGTATAGATAGAATCCACAGCGGGAATTCTCAAACTATGACCACCCTGATTGAACAGCTGGCTGCCGCAAAAGGTATCGCCAGCGAGTATGTCGATGCCTGGGGCCACCCGGCCCAGGTATCAGAAGAGAGCAAGGCCGCCATGCTGGGCGCCATGGGCTACCGCGTCGATGACGAGGCCGCACTGGTGCAGCAGCTGGAAGAGGAGCATCGCCAGCACTGGCTGCGGGCGCTGGATCCTGTGATGGTGGTTCGCACCGGCGACGCCGTTACCCTTGAGGTTCGCCTCCCCATCGAATTCGTCAACGACGCCCTCACTTGGCAGCTCCAGCAGGAGCAGGGTGCAGTGCTGTCCGGTCAATTTACCCCCATCGAGGGTGAGCTGGTCGGCGTGGCCGAATTTGAAGAGATGGAGTGCCAGGCCTATCGCGTCACGCTGGATATGGCCCCGGAGCTGGGTTATCACCAGTTGGTACTGCTGGAAGAGGGCAATGACGAGCCGCTGGCCACCATGCGCCTCATCGTTGCCCCCAAAGCCTGCTACAAGCAGGCGCCAATTGCCGATGGCCGCAAGGTATGGGGTCCGAGCGTGCAGCTCTACTGCCTGCGCAGCCGCCACAACTGGGGTATCGGTGATTTCAGCGATCTGGGCCAGCTGGTCGAGAAAGCCGCCGCCTGGGGTGCCCACTTCGTCGGCCTCAACCCTATCCACGCCCTCTATCCGGCCAATCCGGAGAGCGCCAGTCCCTACAGCCCCTCTTCCCGTCGCTGGCTCAACGTGGCCTATATCAATGTGGAAGCGGTGCCCGAATTCCAGCAAAGCGCTCGCCTGAAAGCGGAAGTGGCAAGTCCTGCCTTCCAGCAACATCTGGCCGATCTGCGCGCCAAAGAGAACGTCGATTACACCGGCGTGATCCAGACCAAACTCGGCATGCTGCGTCAGGTGTTCGACGAAGCCAGCCTTGGCGCCGAGCGTCAGGCCGCCTTTGATGCCTTCGTGGCCGCCGGTGGCGACAGCCTGCAACAGCAGGCAGCATTTGATGCCCTGCAGGCCCACTTCTATGCCAAAGGCGAAAATGCTTGGGGCTGGCCGGTATGGCCGCAGGAGCTGCGCGATTACCACAACCCTGCCGTTGCCGCCTGGATGGCCGAGCACCCGCAAGATGTCAACTTCTACCTCTATCTGCAGTTCCTGGCCGACGAGCAGCTGGCGCAAGCCGATGCCCGTGCCAAGGCTGCCGGCATGGTGATGGGGATCTACCGGGATCTGGCAGTGGGCGTCTCCGAAGGCTCCACCGAGATCTGGGCCAACCAGGATCTCTACTGCCCGAAAGCCTCGGTCGGTGCGCCGCCCGATATTCTCGGCCCGCTCGGTCAGAACTGGGGCCTGCCCCCGATGAACCCGAACAAGCTGTTCGAAGCGGCCTATCAGCCGATGGTGGACTTGTTCCGTGCCAACATGCGCTCCTGCGGCGCACTGCGCATCGACCACGTGATGGCCTTGCTGCGCCTGTGGTGGGTACCGCCCGGAGCGTCCGCAGCCAAGGGCGCCTACATCTACTATCCGGTCAACGACCTGCTGGGCATTCTGGCCCTCGAATCCCACCGCAATCAGTGCCTGCTGATCGGCGAGGATCTGGGCACCGTGCCGGAGGGGATCGACGTGACTCTGAAAGAGAACGGCGTTCACTCCTACAAGGTGTTCTTCTTCGAGCGCTCCAAGGAAGATGGCGGCTTTATCTCCCCGGCACACTACACCGAGCAGGCGATGTCGGCCCTGACCACCCACGACATGCCGACCCTCAAGGGCTTCTGGCACTGCGATGACCTGGCACTCGGCCGTCAACTGGGTCTGTATCCGGATGAAGATGTGTTGAAGACTCTGTATGCTGATCGTCACCAGGCCAAACAGCGGATCCTCGACAGCTTGCATGCCCACAAGGTCATCTCTGACAACATCAGTCATGACGTGAACTGGGTCGGCATGAACACCGAACTCAACCACGGTCTGCAGATCCACATGTCCCGCGGCAGCTGCGCCCTGTTCAGTACCCAGCTGGAAGACTGGCTGGAGATGGACAAGCCGGTCAACGTACCGGGCACCAGTTACGAATACCCCAACTGGCGCCGCAAGCTTTCCGCTGATCTGGAAGATATTTTTGCCAATGAGGCACTCAAGGCACTGGCTGGCAAGATGAGCCAAGCCCGTGATGAGGCCAGTCGTTGAGACGCTGTCTCCCACAGCGTTCTCACCTAAATCCACTCCGGCTTCGGCCGGAGTGGATGCTCTGTCATGAAAGGAAATCTCGATGCTCGTTGAACGTTTGGTTGCTGCCCGCTGTTCCGATCCCTTCTCTCACTTAGGCCTGCAGGCCAATCCGGATGGGCCCGGCCTCAAACTGACCGCCTGGTTGCCTGATGCCCTCGAAGTCCGCGTCAAGGATCTCAAGTCGGGCAAAGTCGTTGCCACCCTGGCGCCCACCGATGAATCGGGTCTTTTTGAAACTGTTTTCACCCGCCGCAAAAACTCCTTCCCCTATCAGCTGATCGCCAGCTACCAAGATGCCACCACCGAGGTCATCGACCCCTATCAGTTTCAGGATGCCGCCTGGGCAGGCCTGGCCGAACTGACCGCCCAGCCGGAAAACCTCTACCACACCCTTGGCGCCCAGCTGCGCACCGTGGAGCATCTTGGCCAGCAGGTGGAAGGGGTGCGTTTTGCGGTCTATGCACCGAGCGCCACCGCCGTGAGCCTCATCGGCGATTTCAACTTCTGGGATGGCCGCCGCCACCCGATGCAGCGCAGCCTCTGCGGTCACTGGGTGCTGTTTGTGCCGGGCCTCAAGGCGGGGGATCGCTACAAGTTCGAGCTCAAGGATCCCATGGGCAACCGGCTGCCCCACAAGAGCGATCCGGTCGGTTTCTACTGCGAGCAGTATCCGTCGTTCGCCTCCGTGGTCTATGACCACGCCCAGTACCAGTGGCAGGATGCCGAGTGGATTGCCAGCCAGCACAACGACAAACGCGAGCAGCCGCTCTCCATCTATGAGCTGCACGTCGGCTCCTGGAAGCGCCACCCCAACGGCGACAGCCTGAGCTGGCGCGAGCTGGCAGTGGAGCTGGTCGCCTACGTCAAGGAGATGGAGTACACCCACATCGAGCTGCTGCCGGTCTCCGAGCACCCCTTCAGCGGCTCCTGGGGCTACCAGCCGGTGGGCATGTTCTCCCCCACCAGCCGCTACGGCACCGCAGATGATTTCAAATACTTCGTCGACCAGTGCCACCAGGCCGGCATCGGCATCATTCTGGACTGGGTACCCGCCCACTTCCCGTCCGATGCCCACGGCCTGGCCCGCTTCGATGGCACCCCGCTCTACGAGTACGAGGATCCGCGCCGTGGCTGGCACCCGGACTGGAACTCCTACATCTACGACTTTGGCCGCAACACAGTGCGCCAGTTCCTGGTGGCGAGCGCCCTGTTCTGGCTCGACAAGTTCCACATCGACGGCCTGCGGGTGGATGCGGTCGCCTCCATGCTCTATCTGGATTACTCCCGCAACGCCGGTGAGTGGGTACCGAACGTCGATGGCGGCAACCACAACTACGAGGCGATCAGCCTGCTCAAGTGGACCAACGAGGAGGTCTATGGCAAGTATCCCCACGCCATGACCATAGCCGAAGAGTCCACCGCCTTTGCCGGTGTCTCCCGCCCCACCTTCCTCGGCGGCCTCGGCTTTGGCTTCAAGTGGAACATGGGCTGGATGCACGACACCCTCACCTATATGCAGAAAGAGCCGATCCACCGTCGCTACCACCACAACGACATGACCTTCTCCATGGTTTACCACTATGACGAGAACTTCATCCTGTCGCTCTCCCACGACGAGGTGGTGCACGGCAAGCACTCCATGCTCTACAAGATGCCGGGCGACGAGTGGCAGCAAGCCGCCAACCTGCGGGCCTACATGGGCTTCATGTACGCCCACCCGGGCAAGAAGCTCAACTTCATGGGCACCGAAATCGCCCAGAGCAACGAGTGGAACCACGATGCCCAGCTGCCATGGCATCTGCTGCAATATCCCAAGCATGCCGGTCAGCAGCGGCTGATCCACGATCTCAACCACCTCTACCGTCATGAGCCTGCCTTGTATCAGGCCGATTATGAGCAGACCGGCTTCCGCTGGCTGGATCACAACGATGCCGACAACAGCATCTTTGCCTGGCTGCGGGCGGACAAAGAGGGCAAGCAGGCTATTGTGGTGGCTTGCAACTTCACCCCGGTGCCCCGTCTCGAATATCGGATCGGCGTCCCAGCTGAGGGCCACTATCGGGTGATGCTCAACACCGACAGCGAGTATTACTGGGGCAGTAACTATGATGTAGGTCTGGTGTTCGCTGCCGAGCCGACCCCCTGGCAGGGGATGGCGCACAGCATAGTGCTGGATCTGCCGCCGCTGGCGACCTTGTTTATCAAACAGGAGTCTTGATGCTTGTAATGGAAAAAGGGGTGGGCCACCCGCTGGGGGCCCGCCTTGACGAGAACGGTTGCCACTTCTGCGTCTGGGCCCCCCAGTCGGACAAGGTGGAGATCTGCCTGTACGACGAGCAGGAGCAGGAGCTGATGCGGCTGGAGTTGCCCGGCCGCCGTGGCCAGTATCGCTTTGGCTACGTGCGCGGCGTAAAGGCCGGTCAGCGCTACGGCTATCGGGTCTATGGTACCCCGCAGGAGGGGATGCTGTTCGATCCGCAAAAACTGCTGATCGACCCCTACGCCAGGGCGCTCAGCCGTCCCACCTACTGGGATGAAGCCCTCTATCAGGGTGACAGCGCCGGTATGATTGCCAAGTCGGTGGTAGTGGATGACAGCTTTGACTGGCAAGGGGTTGGCAAACCCGGGATCAGCCCGGCCCGCACCATTATCTACGAGACCCACGTCAAGGGCTTTACCAAGCAGCATCCGGGGATCCCCAAAGCGCTGCAGGGCACCTACCTTGGCATCTGTCACCCGCTGGTTATCGAGCATATGAAGAGTCTCGGCATCACCTCGGTGCAGCTGATGCCGGTGGCCGCCTTCATGTCGGAACCTCGACTGGAGCAGTTGGGACTGACCAACTACTGGGGCTACAACCCCATCGCCTTCTTCGCCCCGGAGCCGCGCTACAGCACCAGGGCCGACGAGGCGGTGACCGAGTTCAAGACCATGGTGCGCGAGCTGCACCGGGCCGGGCTCGAGGTGATTCTGGATGTGGTCTACAACCACACTGCCGCCTCGGGCTTCGACGGCCCTACCCTCTCGTTCAAGGGCTTTGACAACGCCGGTTACTACGCCTTCGAAGCGGGCCCCCACGGCCCGGACTACACCCGTCACGCCAACGTGACCGGCTGTGGCAACAGCGTCAATCTGGATCACCCCAACACCCTGCGACTGGTGCTCGATGCCCTGCGCTACTGGGTCACCGAGATGCAGGTGGATGGCTTCCGTTTCGATCTGGCGGTGACGCTGGCGCGGGAAGCGGGGGAGTTCGAGCCCATGGGCGCCTTCTTCAAGGCCGTGATGGCCGACCCTGTGCTGTCACAGGTCAAGCTCATCGCCGAACCCTGGGATATCGGCCCCTTCGGCTACCGGCTGGGTCAATTCCCGAGCCAGTGGCAGGAGATCAACGACCGCTACCGCGACACGGTGCGCGCCTTCTGGCGCGGTGATGCGGGCAAGATGGGGGACTTCGCCACCCGTCTGGTGGGTTCGCGGGATATCTTCCCGAAGAACTGGCGCTCCCCCCACACCAGCGTCAACTACCTCTGCTATCACGACGGTTTCACCCTGGAGGATCTGGTCTCCTACAACCAGCGCCACAATCAGGCCAACGGTGAAGACAATCGGGATGGTCACGGCAACAACCTCTCCTATAACCACGGGGTTGAGGGGCCAACCCTGGATCCGCGGGTCAACAGCCTGCGCCAGCAGCAGAAGCGCAATCTGATTGCCACCCTGCTGCTGTCGCAAGGGACCCCGCACTTCCTCGCCGGGGACGAGATGGGCCGCAGCCAGCTTGGCAACAACAACGCCTACTGTCAGGACAACCAGATCAGCTGGGTCAACTGGCAGTGGCGACCGGAGGATGAACGGCTGTTCGCCTTCACCCAGCAGATGATGGCGCTGCGGGCGGAGTCGTGCGTCTTCTCCAACCTGCAACTGAGCGACGACAGCTGGAATGGCACCCCGTCCAGCTGCCATCAGGTCAACTGGTATCACCCGGACGGCCACCAGCTCACCGATCAGGATTGGCACGCCCCCATGGGGCAGGCGTTCGCCATGGATATCGGCATGATCAACTGTGTCGGCGAGCGCTGGTACGTGCTGTTCAACGCCAGCGACTACGATATCCAGTTCCGCCTGCCCCCGCCGGGGGAAGGGCTGGAGTGGATCCAGACCATCGACACCGCCACTAACGATGGGCTGCCCTTCCTGCCCGATGACATCAAACGGCAGGTGGCGGTCGGCCGGACCCACTCCCTCAAACTGCTGGAGCGGGTGGCGCTGGCCAGCACGGCGGAGGATGCCCAGCCACCGCAGCAGGAAATTCTCCCTGCATCCGGTGGGGAGATGGTTGCCACCTCGATCACAGATACAGGCAAAGCATAAGAGGCATGCTGGAGTCAGCTTTACGGAGCCGCTATGCTGGGCTCCGGTATGGATGGCAAGGAGTCGGTATGAGCAGTAACAATCCGGAACAGTGGCGCAGCAAACTGACCCCCGAGCAGTTTCACGTCTGCTGGGAGAAGGGCACCGAGCGCCCCTACAGCGGCGCCCTGCTCCACAATCGCAAGAGCGGCGACTACCTCTGTGTCTGCTGCAAGAGCGTGCTGTTTCACTCAGGAGCCAAGTTTGATTCCGGCTGCGGCTGGCCCTCGTTCGACAAGGCCATCGAGGGGACGGTGGAGTACACCGAAGACAACAGCCACGGCATGAAGCGGGTGGAGATCACCTGCCGCCAGTGCGGCTCTCACCTCGGTCACGTCTTCCCCGACGGACCGACCGAGACAGGCCAGCGCTACTGCGTCAACAGCCTGAGTCTGGATTTCGATCCCGACGCTTAAGCGGCTGACCCATTGCAATAAAAACGGCGCCTCCGTTATGGAGGCGCCGTTTTTTATCGGGATTTCACCGGCTTCACGCCAGCAGGATAGCAGCCATCACCAACAGGGCCGCGATGGCCGGCACCGGCAACTTCAACACCCGCAGCAGATAAAAGCCGATGGCCGCCAGCGCCAGATCGGTCGGCGCCAGCACCGCACTCTGCCACACCGGCTGATAGAGCGCCGCCAGCAACAAGCCCACCACGGCAGCATTGATGCCGGTGACTGCCCCCGCCAGACGGGGCCGGGCCAGCCACTGTTGCCAGCAGGGGCCCACCGCCCAGAGCAGCAGAAAGCCGGGCACAAAGAGCGCCAGGGTCGCCAACAGGCCCCCGATCATCGGCATCTCGGGCTGCAGCTGGGCGCCAAGATAGGTGGCAAGGGTAAACATGGGACCCGGCACCAACTGGGCCAGGCTGTAACCGGTCAGAAACTGCTGCTCGTTGAGAGTGTGGCCCACGCTCTCTTGCAGCAGCGGCAACACCACATGGCCACCGCCAAACACCAGACTACCGGCGCGATAGAAGTCAGCAACCAGCTGGCCAATCGGGCTATCGAGCAGCGGCAGGCCGATAAAAAGGATGCCAAACAGCAGCAGGGTCGGCCAATGAGGCTGACTGCTGGCGGCAGAAGGCAGCTCGGCGGAGGCTGGCACACTGCCCGCCCCGCGCTGGCTGCGGGCGCAGATCAGCGCCGCTCCCGCCAGCATCAACAGTTGAGTCAGCAGACTGGGCTGCCACCAGAGTGCAGCAGCGGTCGCCACCATAATCCCTTGGGTCACTCCAGTGGCACAGAACTGACGACTCATGGTGAGCACCGCATCGGCCACCACGATGAGCGCCAGCAGCTTGAGGCCGTGCAGCGCCGCATCAAGCCACAGATTGCTGCCCAGCTGGCCGATGCCGATCGCGGCCGCCAGTAGCAGAAGAAATGAGGGCAGCGTAAAGCCGACAAAAGCAGAGAGCGCCCCGCCCAGACCGGCGCGATGACGACCGATGGCGAAACCAAGCTGACTGGAGGCGGGCCCCGGCAGCAGTTGGCACAGCGCCAGCAAACGGGCAAATTCGGCCTGTGTCAGCCAGCCGAGCCGCTGTACAAAGGTGCGCTGGAAATAGCCGATATGAGCGGCCGGACCACCAAAGCTGATGCATCCCAGCCATAAAAACTGAATAAATACCTGCCCCACGCTCTTCTCCCTCATCCCTCTTCTCCCGATGGAGAGGGGATATTATGACAGCGCGATGATCGTTTTATGACAATCAGACTGATTCGGCCGACACCATGGGCACATCACCCGGCAAGTAGCAGCGTCCCGCCAGCCAGCAGGCGATGGACTGACGGCTGGCATCGAAGTGGGGCTCGGGCAACTTGCGCGGATCGCACCAGACCCAGCCTTCGCACTTCTCCGGCTCCAGCAGCTGCGGCTCACCATCGGCCCGGGCGTGCAGCGTCACCGAGATATAGTGCAGCCCGCTCTCGCGCCATGTCTCCAGATTGTTGGTCACCGCCACCACCTCGGGCCCCTGGATCTCCAGTCCCGTCTCCTCGGCCACCTCGCGGATCGCCGCCGACTCGAAGCTCTCCCCCAACTCCAGATGACCACCCGGGATCGACCAGTAGGGGGCATGGCTCCCTTTGCGTTTACCAAGCAGCACCTGGCCTTGGGCGTTGGTCAGGATGACGCCGACCCCGACGCGGGGATAGAGAGTGGACATGAAAACGCTCCTTCAATCAGGCAGTAAAACGGCCCCACCTTAGGCCCAAGGAGGGCACAGGGCAAGCCCCGACTGCACGGCACCTGCGCCTGTCGGTGGCGCCTCCCCTTGCCCCTTAACCGGTTATCACTGATGCTGGGGAGTAGAGAGGTCATCCCCATCCTCTCAGTCCCCCATTACCCCAAGGAGTCCGCCATGAAAAAATTGCTCCCCCTGTGCGCTCTGCTGCTCACGGCTTGCCAAACCACACCGCCCCCCAACTCGCTCGCCATCGATGATGCTGACGCCTGGCAGGCCATTTGCAAAGATGGCACCCGGGTTCGCGCCGTAGTGGCAGAGGGGATCTGTGGGGATCATCGCGGGGTAGCCATGTGGACGAATAAGCCAAGAGCTGAACGGATGGCAGAAGAAGCCGCCAAATAGTGTGATCCAGGCACCATAAAATGACACTGCCGGCCAGTTGGCCGGATTTTTTCGCGATCTCGCCAGCACTTTGCCACCTTGTTCATGGTGCGCTCAGTTTTCTGTTCCCATACTGGCCCTACAGTTCCAAAAGAGGAGAGACAAGATGCAAACATCCATCGTCGGGCTCTCCATTCTGTGGGGGCTAGCCAGTTTTGGTGTTCAGGGGGATTTCATCGAGAGCCGTGATTCCGTTGCGCCATCCTGGCAAGCCGAGTCCAGAGTGGAGATGGAAGGTTATCTGATTGAATCGCTTGGCGAAGATCGCTGGCTGTTCGACAACGGCAGCGAGAGCCTGCTGGTCTCCCTGCCCGAGGGGCAGTGGGTGCCGACCGGCGAGCGGCTGCGGGTCAGCGGCGAACCGCAGCAGGAGCAGAGCGGCTGGCTGCTGCAGGTGGAAGACATCAGCCAGGTCAGCGTCTGACCACAGCAGTCGCCCCGTCACCGCGACAGCTAACCCAGACCCGATAACCACTACCGAATAACCAAGAGCGAATAGCAAAAGAGGAGGCCACTGGCCTCCTCTTTCTGTTTATATAAGCGGCTTGCGCGGGCTCACCCCAGATGGTTGAGCGGTAGTGCCGTCTTGTGCTTGATGCGGCGCAGCACGAAGCTGGAGCGCACCCCGGTCACCCCCGGAATATGGGTCAGCTTGTCCAGCAGGAAGTGCTGATAGTGCTCCATGTCGCGCACCACCACCTTGAGCTGGTAGTCGGCATCGTTACCGGTGATGAGATCACACTCCAGCACTTCGGGCAGTTCGCTGATGGCGCGATCGAAGTTTTCGAACCGCTCGGGCGTGTGTCTGTCCATGGAGATATGAATGTAGGCGGTGAGGGTGAGGCCAAGCTGGCGGGCGTTGAGCAGAGTAACGTGGGTGTCGATGAGACCGGCATCCTCCAGCGCCTTGACCCGGCGGGAGCAGGGGGACGGGGAGAGCCCGACCAGCTCGGCCAGTTCCAGATTGCTGATGCGGCCATTCTCCTGCATCAGCTCGAGAATATGTCTGTCTATGCGATCAAGTTTCAGCATTTACCCTTCCTCGTTGCAATGACTAATCCACTTTTCCTAGATTAAGGGTGAACTATTGCAAAAACAACCGAAATAAGTGGTTACTTTGCAACCACTCACCGGCACGGGAGGGATACTATGGTTACATCTTCCGGTGGCAAAGCAGATACCTGACCGGGTCTCTGCGGTGAAGGACCTTATCGGGTCAAGAGCCCCATCAGCCGTCTTACCTTATCGGGAAACGACGGGCTGGAACGAGAGAACCCCCTCCCCGAAGGCAACAAAGCAGGCATCCCGGCGCCTGCTTTGTTGTTTTTGGGCGTTTGACGCAATCAGAGCGCGGGCGGCGTGATGCGATAGAGGCAGCGATGCGCCCCCTCCAGCAGATATTGCTCCCGCTCCACCGTCGCCGGCGCCAGCAGCTGGCGAAACAGCGCCAGTTCGCTGCGACAGAAACCGCGGCAGGTGCGCGCCGCCGCACAGATGGGACAGTGGCTCTCCCACAGCAGCCAGCAGCCATCCTCTTCGCGGCGGATCTCCGCCATGTAGCCCTCGCGAGTACGCAGCTCCTTGAGCGCCGCCAGCCGGCCAGAGAGGCCATGGGACCCCAGCGCCTCCTGATAGCGAGCAAGCATCTGCTGCTCTCGCTGCAAGATCAGCCGCTCCATCCCCTCCTCGCCAAACAGCTCGCGCACGTTGTCGATCAGCTGCACGGTCAGGTCGCTATGGCTATCGGGGAAGCGCTGCCAGGCCTGCTCGGTGAGCTGCCACAGCCGCACGGGACGACCGCGCCCGCGCGCCTCGTCGCTGAATGTGACCCACCCCTCCTGCTCGAGCGTGAGCAGGTGCTGGCGGGCGCCCATGGAGGTCATCTGCAACTGCTCCCCCAGCGCGGCGGCGCTCTGCGGGCCATGGCTCTTGAGCAGAAACAGGATCTTGTCGGTACTTGCGTTCATGACCCCATTATGGGGAACCCCCTTTATTAAATCAACAATTCACTTTACTTAATCCCGTCTATGAATCAGCATAAATAAACCAATAACTTTATTTAATGGGTGCAACATGGAGAAACACGAGCACAAAAATCCCCTCTGGGTGCTGGTCATGACGGTCACGCTGGCAGTTGCAGGTTTCAGTCTCCCCTCCCCGGTGTTGGCACCTTTGCTGCTGGATCCGGCCCACGGCATGCTGACGCCGGATGCCTCTGACTGGAGCCGCAAGGTGTGGCTGGGGGTCATCATGGGGCTCTACCCCCTGTTCCAGCTGGTGGGCAGCCCTTGGCTCGGGCGCCTCTCCGACCGCTATGGCCGCAAGCCACTGCTGTTGCTCTCGCTGGCGGGGGTACTGGCAGGCTATGCCCTGATGGCACTCGGTATCGCCTGGCGCTCCCTCCCCCTGTTGCTGCTCAGCCGGATTGTGGAGGGGCTATGCAACGGCAACATCGCCATCGTGCAGGCGATGGCGGCGGATCTCGCCGGCAAGGAGCACAAGGCGCGCAGCTTCGCCTGGATCAATATCGGCATGAATCTGGGCTGGGTAGTGGGGCCGGTGATCGGGGGCTACGCCGCGGTGATCTCGGGGGATTACAGTCTGGCCGCCTGGCTGTCGGTAGGAATGACCCTGATCAACCTGCTGCTGGTCTACTGGCTGATCCCCTATCGTCCGCCGGTGGCGGCCACCCGTCAGACAGCGACCTTCTCCAGCCGCCAGCTGTTGCTGCAACCGGCCCTGCTCCCCTATTTCGTACTCACCCTGATCAGCTATGGCGCCGTGCAGCTCTATTTCACCTACTTCAATATCTGGCTGGTAGAGCGGCTGGCCTGGGATCCGGCCCAGCTGGCACAGGCGGCGGTGCTGGTGAGCCTGCCCATGATGGCGGGCTCCTGGCTCGGCTCTCGCATCGCCCGCCACTGGCGCGGCAGCTCTCTCGGCATCGTCGGCCATCTGGTGATGGCGAGCGGCATGCTGCTCTTTATCCTGCCCGTGCACTGGTGGGGGCTGGCACTCACCTTCGTTCCGGCTGGCATAGGCATGAGTCTGGGGGAGCTGGCCACCTCGGTGGCGATCTCCAACCGCAGTCACCCGGAGCAGCAGGGGCAGGCGATGGGGCTCTACCGCGCCCTCGCCGTGGGCAGCGAGATCCTGGCGGTGCTGCTCGGCAGTCTGGTGCTGCTGGCCGGTACCGAGTGGCCCTTCTATCTCGCCACCCTCTGCTCCCTTGCCAGTGCCGCCGGTTTCTATCTGCTGCGCCGCCGTGCCGACCGTCGTCAACAGTTGGCCAACTGCACCTGAGCCACGAAGGGATCACAGTTCGGTGCTTCGGCCGCTGGCAAGACTTGCATCGGGGCGCCGGGTCTGGGACGGTAAGGCTCTTTGCGGATTTGTTCGATGCTGGAGGAGCTATGAGTGAGTACAAGGCCATCGCGCTCGATATGGATGGCACCCTGCTGACCCGGGATCACAAGGTCTCGTCGGCCACCCGGGCAGCCCTGGCGCAGGCCCGCGCCCACGGCATCAAGGTGCTGCTGGTCACGGGGCGCCACTACATGACGGCGCGCCCCTTCCACCACGAACTGGCCCTCGATACCCCCCTCATCTGCAGCAACGGCGCCTACCTCTATGATCCGGTGCAGGAGAGGATCCTCGCCGGGGATCCCCTGGCCGTGGCGCCCCTCACCGCCCTGCTGGAGGAGGTGCAAGCCCAGCAGATGGGGGCGCTGTTCCACCTGGGGGACGGCATCGGCTACCTGGGCTGCGAGGAGCACGTGGGCCGGATGCGGCGCTGGTCGGCAACCCAGCCGGATCACCTCAAGGTCTCCCTGCTGCCCGCCGAGGATATCGAGCTTTGGTTGCAGTCCCCCATCTGGAAGCTGGAGTTGTTCAACCAGGATCCCGGCCGGTTGCACCGTTTCGTCGGGGAGGTGGTGGAGAGACTGCCCTTCACCCGTGAC
The DNA here is from genome assembly GCF_040908325.1 of Aeromonas sp. R4-1. Taxonomy (NCBI): domain Bacteria; kingdom Pseudomonadati; phylum Pseudomonadota; class Gammaproteobacteria; order Aeromonadales; family Aeromonadaceae; genus Aeromonas; species Aeromonas sp. R4-1. The sequence continues at coordinate 6,294 of NZ_JBFODM010000003.1, read as the reverse complement.
TGGGCGGCCCCCTATGCGGTGGAGCTGGTGCAGCCAGGTTGCAGCAAGGGCAACCGGCTGGCCCAATGGGCGGCGAGCGAGGGGATCGCTATGGAGAACCTGGTGGCCTTTGGCGACAACAACAACGACATCAGCATGTTCGAGCAGGTGGGGCTGGCGGTGGCCATGGGCAATGCGGCGCCCCAGATCCAGGCCCATGCAGACCGGGTCACCGCGGATCACAACGAGGATGGCATCGCCCTGGCGTTGCAGCGCTGGGTCCTGCCCGCCTGAGGGGAAAAACAGTCTGCGGCATAAACAGAAAGGGGCCATGTCGGCCCCTTTTTGTCAGCTCCCGAAGGAGAACTGGATCACCCGATCCGGGAAGCGCAGCCGGTTATAGTCCCGGTACACCCCTTCGTAGTGACGGATGGCGCGCTCGCGCTGGGCACGGTAGTAGTCGCGCTGGCGGCTGTCGCTCTCGCCCCGGATCTGCTGATCCAGCTGGTGGATGCTCCGCTCGGTGCGTTCCAGCTCCTGCTGCAATTCGCCGAGGCGCTGCTCCAGCAGGTACTCCTTGCGGCCGCGCTCGAACTGGGTGAGGAAGCTGGTGTCGTTGGGGCAGACCCCCAGGTATTCGCTCCCTTCCCGTCCCTTGCTGTAGGCAAGCTCGGGGATGCAATAGAGCTCCAGTCCCTTGGCGTAGCCGCGCTGCCACTCCGCCTCATCCACCTTGAGGCCGTACTCCCCGCAGGTCTTCTGATAGTCGCGGGTGGCGCTTCGGGTCTTGCCCTGCTCCCCGTCCTGATAGCCCTGGTTGTACCAGCTCATGGCACGGCACTCCTCCTCCGAGAGGGAACTGCACCCGGCGAGCAGGAAGGGAAGGGTCAACAACAGGATCTTGGGTGACATGAGGGGGCTCCGACAGCATAGGGGGTGGGGCATTCTAGAAGAGGAGGCCCGTCCGGGACAAGCTCCGGGCGAGGGGGCCGTATCATGATGTTTTTATCAGTATTTTCAAGCCGTTGTAGACGGGCTTCTGGCAGCCTTTTCTTGCCGGGGAAGGCAGGGTAAACTGCGCCTACTTTTAACTGGCATGTAACATAAAAACAATGAAAGTCCTGACCGTCGATTACCGCTCACCCGATGCGGCCCAACGCTTCACCGAATCCCTGCGAACCACCGGCTTTGGCGTGCTGACCAACCACCCCATCCCGAAAGAGCTGGTACAGTCCATCTACGACAACTGGTATCGCTTCTTCATGAGCGAGCAGAAGCAGGATTTCCTGTTCAACCGCGAGACTCAGGATGGCTACTTCCCGCCGTCGGTCTCCGAGGTGGCCAAGGGCCATAGCCAGAAAGATATCAAGGAGTACTTCCACATCTACCCCTGGGGCCAGATGCCGGAAGAACTGAAGGAGCAGGCGATGGAGTACTATCGTCTGGCCAACGGTCTGGCCGCCGAGCTGCTGGGCTGGGTCGAGCAGTACACCCCGGCCGATATCGCCGCTCACTACAGCTGCCCCCTCTCCTCGATGATCGAAGAGAGCCAGAAGACCCTGCTGCGGGTGCTGCACTATCCGCCGTTCGATGGTACCGAGGAGCCGGGCGCCATCCGCGCAGCCGCCCACGAGGATATCAACCTGCTCACCATTCTGCCCGCCGCCAACGAGCCAGGGCTGCAGGTGAAGGGTTCCGACGGCGAGTGGATGGACGTGCCGTGCGACTTTGGCACCCTCATCATCAACATCGGTGACATGCTGCAGGAGGCCTCTCGCGGCTACTACCCTTCCACCACTCACCGCGTCATCAACCCGACCGGTGGCAGCGCAGCCAAGTCACGCATCTCGCTGCCGCTGTTCCTCCACCCGCGCCCGGATGTGGTGCTCTCCGAGCGTCATACCGCCCACAGCTACCTGATGGAGCGGCTGCGGGAGCTGGGGGTGATCTAGTCCGCCGACGAGCAGTTGTCAGAGACCAAACCGGAGCAATCTCGCTCCGGTTTTTATTTGGTGGAAGGATTGGGCAAAAAACAGAATTAAATTAGCCAATCGTGCCAATAAATCGCATTTATACCTGATAACCGTCGTAGTGATTGCGCCGTTACCTCCGTAACATGAGCGCCATTCTGCCCCTGCCAAGGGGCGCTCGATTGGAGTTCTTATGAAGCAGTCCCAATGGTCATCCCGGCTCGGCTACATCCTCGCCGCAGCGGGTTCCGCGGTCGGTATCGGCGCAATCTGGAAATTCCCCTATGTCACCGCCGTCAACGGCGGCGGCGCCTTCCTGCTGGTCTTTCTGCTGTTCAGCTTCACCCTGGGGGTTGCGGTACTGATGGGGGAGACCCTGCTCGGCAGCATGAGTCGCCGCGGGGTAGTCGGTGCCTTCTCCGATCTGCTCGGCAAACAGTGGCGCTGGGTTGGGGTAATGGGGGTGATCTCTACTCTGCTCATCTACTGCTTCTACAGCGTGGTGGGCGGCTGGACCCTGGGTTATACCGGCATGGCCATCTCCGGCGATCTCAACCATGGTGATGCAGCAGCCCTCACCGCCCGCTTCAATGACTATGTCAGCGGCGACGTCTGGCCCATTCTCACCCATCTGCTGTTTGCCGCCCTCACCTGGATGGTGGTGCAAGGAGGCATTCAGAAAGGGGTGGAGCGCACCTTGCGCTGGATGATGCCGGCCCTGTTCCTGATGATCCTGATGCTGGTCGCCTTTGGCCTCACCCTGCCCAATGCGATGGCGGGAGTACGTCACTTCCTGATGCCCGACTTCAGCAAGCTGGGGATATCCGGCGTGCTCGATGCCATGGGGCTGGCCTTCTTCTCCCTCTCCATCGGTCTGGGCATTCACACCACCTACGGCGCCTATCTGCCGACCAGCGAAGGGGTTGGTCGCTCCAGCCTCTGGGTGGTGCTGCTGGCCAGCATGGTAGCGGTACTGGCGGGGCTGATGATTTTCCCGGTGCTGGCCTCGACCGGTATCGACCCGGCCTCCGGCCCCGGTCTCACCTTTATGACCATGCCGGCGGTATTTCAGCTGCTGCCCTTCGGTCAGGTGCTTGAGGTGATCTTCTTCGCCCTGCTGGTCTTTGCGGCGCTCTCCTCGGCCATCTCCCTGCTGGAGCATTTGCAGTGCTTTCTGTGCGAGACCTGGGGCTGGTCACGCCGCACGGCCTGCAGCGCCATCACTGGATTCGTCATGTTTAGCGGTGTTCCGGTCAGCCTGTCGTTTGGCCCGCTGCAACACGCCACCCTGTTTGGCAAAACCATTTTCGAGTTGCTGGACTTTGTCACCTCCAACCTGATGATGCCGCTGTTCGGCCTGATGCTGACACTGCTGCTGGGCTGGAAGCTGGGACGCAAGGCGCTGCCGCAGGGGATTGCCAGCCACTGGCATCACCTGCTGATGAACTGCTGGCGCTGGATTGCCCCCTTGCTGATCGGCGGGATCTTGATTCGCGGTCTGGTGTGACGGTTACTCTTCGCGGGTGGGCTCATCGGCCCGCCCCTGTGCGGCTCTGACGGCATCCAGGGCATGCTGCCAGCGGGTGATCTCGGCATCCTCCGTTCCCTTGGAGAAGACGATATAGAGACCGGCCTGATGGAGCAGCACGCCACTGCTGACGATGCTGCGCCGGGATAACCCCATCTTGTCGAGGGTGGCCTCCATCACCAGCTCCGCCATCGGCAAGGCATCGATCTTGCCCAGCATCAGCCGCTCTATCGCCTCCCCGACCGTCTTGTAGCGCACCAGATTGGTGTAGCCCTCATGGGTCAGCCGCACATCATCGGCGTTACCCAGCACTACCCCCACTCTGGGCAGCTCCCGCAGCTGCGCCAGCGAGGTCAGCGGGTGGCGACTATCCGGCGCCTGATAGATAAAGACCCGATTGATAAAGAGCGGGCCAACCCATTTGAAATGGGACTCCCGTTCCGGGAGCCGCTGTACCACGAACAGTCCATAGCTGGGCTCGACCCGTGCCAGCGCCAGCGCCCGCTTGAGCGGGTAAATCCGCACCGGATAGCGGGTGCCAAGCTCCTCCTGCACCTCATCGATCAGGCGAATGGCAAATCCGTCGAGCTTGCCGTCGCGGTATTCGGTAAAGGGGGGTAAGTCGTGACTCAGCAGGGTTAATCCGGGCTGCGCCGACACACTCAGGCTGATCAGTAACCAGGGCAGCACCATCCATCTCATACGACATCCTGTCTCATCGTTGTTCCCGTCAGCGCCATGTAGCGGTCACTAGTTCCAGAAGAAGCTACGTCGATTATCGCCCAGTAAATAGCCACAAGGTAGAAAAGATAAGGCCAGTAACGCGCTCGCCGATTGAGTTGTACATACAGTCAGAGTGGTGACAGCGGCACACATAAAAAATTTTTTATTTTATGTGTCAATTATTCTTTCCATGGTTTAGGCTGTTTCCTCATTCATTAGTCAGGTTGTCACCTCATGTCTGCCATCCTCGTGCTGTTTGGTCGATTTTTTAGCTCGCAAGAGAGGTGACCTTGCACGCACAGTTTTTCTGAATGTTCATTGCAAAGGTCGCCTCAGGCGGCCTTTTTTATGGTCTGTCGTTTATTGCTACAGAGGAGTATTGCTTCGATGTCGTGTTACCCGGAGGTTGTATGAGCCAGGTTCAGTGGTCTTCCCGTCTCGGTCATGTGCTGGCCGCAGCAGGCACAGCGATTGGCCTTGGTGCCATCTGGAAGTTTCCCTATGTGACCGCCACAAATGGCGGTGGCGCCTTTCTGCTGGTGTTTCTGCTGTTCAGCTTCACCCTGGGGGTAGCGGTACAGGTCGGCGAAACCCTGCTCGGCAGCCATAGCCAGCGCGGGGTGCTCGGCGCTTTTCGCAAACTGGTAGGGCCGAACTGGCGCTGGATGGGGTATATGGGGATCGCCTGCGGCTTCTTTATCTACAGCTTCTACAGCGTGGTCGGTGGCTGGACCGTGGGTTACGCCGCGCTGGCGATGGCTGGCAAGCTCAACCTGAACGAAGGAAGCGCCCTTACCACCCTGTTCAACGGCTATGTCAGCAACCCCTGGTGGCCGGTGCTGACCCATCTGGTGTTTGCCGGGCTAACCTGGTGGTTCGTGCAGGGAGGTATTCAGAAAGGAGTGGAGCGGGCACTGCGCTGGATGATGCCCGCACTCTTCATCATGATGTTGCTGCTGGTGGGGGTCGGTCTCTCCATGCCGGGCTCCATGGCGGGTGTGCGCCAGCTGTTGCTGCCGGACTTCTCCATGCTGACCGGCCAGAGCGTGCTGGACGCGCTGGGGCTGGCCTTTTTCTCCCTCTCCATCGGGCTCGGGGTACACACTACCTATGGCGCCTACCTGCCCAATAGCGAAGGGGTGCTGCGCTCCGGGGTTTGGGTGGTCACTCTGGCAAGCCTTATCTCGGTGCTGGCGGGCTTGATGATCTTCCCGGCGCTGGCCTCCACCGGCATCGATCCCACTGCCGGGCCGGGTCTCACCTTTATGACCATGCCTGCCGTCTTCAGCCATCTGCCGTTCGGTCAGGGGCTGGGGGTGGTCTTCTTCCTGTTGCTGCTGGTCGCCGCTCTCTCCTCCTCCATCTCCATGCTGGAGCATCTGGTGCGCTTCACCACCGAGGAGTGGGGTTGGTCGCGTCGTGGCGCCTGCCGGGTACTGACCCTGCTTATCATGGCCTCCGGCATTCCGGTGAGCCTGTCGTTCGGCCCATGGAGCAATCTGACCCTGTTTGGCAAGACCATCTTCGAGCTGCTCGACTATCTGACCTCCAACCTGATGATGCCGCTGTTTGGTCTGGTACTGACCCTGCTGCTGGGCTGGCGCCTGGGTGATGCCATTCTCCCTGTAGGCCTGTCACCCGCCCTGCGTCTGGCGCTGCTCTGGTGCTGGCGCGTGGTGGCGCCGCTGCTGATCAGCGGGATCCTGATCCGCGGGATCATGTAGCACCTTGCGCATCTTTGCGGGCAGGCCTTGGCCTGCCCTTTTTATTGCCGCTCGCCAGAGGCGACGATCAAGGAGCTGCAATAAGATGAGCAGACATCAGCAGACCAAGAGCGGGAATGGAAAAGGGCGCTTGGATAAGGCGGGAGCTGACGGGACAGGTTAAGAGATCGAACAATAGAAAGTGCTGTTCACTGAATTTCAGGCAAAAAAAATCCCCATCTGAGTGGGGACTTTCTCTGCAATCTCAGCTGATATCTCAGCCTTGATTGCGAATATGGTGGTCGTTACTGGGATCGAACCAGTGACCCCCTCCTTGTAAGGGAGGTGCTCTCCCAGCTGAGCTAAACGACCTGGGATTCTGAAATGATGG